>NZ_PJDK01000113.1:0-12817 GCF_002837615.1 Klebsiella sp. X1-16S-Nf21 | reverse complement strand
CGTCTTCGCTGGCAAAACGCCGAATGGGAGATCCTCGGGACGCCGTGGGTCATCAATAGCGGTATGCTGCTGCGTTTACGCCATGTCGATACCCGGCGCGGGCAGCATCTGTGGCTGGCGGCGGATAGCATGGATGCTGGAGAATGGCGCGATCTGCGCCGGCTGGTGCTGCAAAAACCGGCGCAGGAGTAAGCGGCGTCAGGAGAAGTGTTCGGCCATTTCGCCGAGGATCTGCTCGCACCAGCTCTGGATGCGCTCGTCGCTCAGGTCGTACTGATTGGTTTCATCCAGCGCCAGGCCAACGAACAGTTGGCCATCGGCGATAACCGGTTTTGGACTGGTGAACTCATAGCCTTCGGTTGGCCAGTAGCCGACAAACTTCACGCCTTTGGTCGCCAGCTTGTCGTGCAGCATGCCCAGTGCGTCAAGGAACCATTCGCCATAGCCCAGCTGATCGCCCATGCCGTACAGTGCGACGATTTTGCCTTCCAGGTCCAGGGTATCCAGTTGCTCCCAGACCGCCTCCCAGTCTTCCTGAATTTCGCCGAAATCCCAGGTCGGGATGCCGAGGATCAGTACGTCGTACTGGCTCATCAGCGCGGGGGAATCGTCTTTCAGATTGTGCAGCGTCACCAGCTCAGGGCCGATGATATCGCGGATTTTCTCCGCAGCCATTTCGGTATAGCAGGTACTGGAGCCGTAAAAAAGACCTATATTCATCGCGTAAACGTCTCAATTCTTGCCGTGAATTGCGCCCAGTGTACCAGAAAGGCGGCCTCTTAAGGCATAATGAGACCGTATAACGAACAAAGAGGCCGATGTGAAACAGGATCTGGCACAAATCGAACAGTTTCTCGATGCCCTTTGGCTGGAGCGGAATCTGGCGGAGAATACGCTCAGCGCTTACCGTCGCGATCTGACGATGTTAGTCGAGTGGCTGCACCATCGCGGCCTGTCGCTGGCCAGCGTCGGCAGCGACGATCTGCAGGCGCTGCTGGCCGAGCGGCAAACCGGCGGCTACAAAGCAACGAGCACCGCACGTCTGCTCAGCGCCGTGCGCCGGTTCTTCCAGCATCTGTACCGGGAAAAAATTCGCCCGGACGATCCCAGCGCGCTGCTGGCTTCGCCGAAGCTGCCGCAGCGGTTGCCGAAGGATCTCAGCGAGGCGCAGGTTGAACGTCTGCTGCAGGCGCCGCTGGTGGAGCAGCCGCTGGAGTTACGCGATAAGGCGATGCTGGAAGTGCTGTATGCCACCGGCCTGCGCGTCTCGGAACTGGTTGGCCTGACGATGAGCGATATCAGCCTGCGTCAGGGCGTGTTGCGGGTCATTGGTAAAGGCAACAAAGAACGTCTGGTGCCGCTGGGCGAAGAGGCGGTAATGTGGGTAGAAAATTACCTCGAATATGGTCGCCCGTGGCTACTGAATGGCGTGGCGTCGGATGTCTTATTTCCCAGCCAGCGCGCACAGCAGATGACGCGTCAGACCTTCTGGCACCGCATTAAACACTATGCCGTCCTGGCGGGGATCGACAGCGCGAAACTCTCCCCGCACGTATTACGCCATGCCTTCGCCACGCATTTGCTCAATCACGGCGCCGACCTGCGCGTGGTGCAGATGCTGTTAGGACACAGCGATCTCTCCACCACGCAGATCTACACCCACGTGGCGACCGAGCGTCTGCGACAACTTCATCAACAGCACCACCCGCGGGCGTGAGTGCTGAACAAAAGGACTGAGTATGAAAAAAGGTTTATTGATGTTCACTCTGCTGGCAGCCTCGCTTTCCGGCGCGGCGCATGCCGATAGCGCGGCGATCAAACAGTCGCTGGCGAAGCTGGGTGTGCAGAGTACTGATATTCAACCGTCGCCGGTTTCCGGGATGAGCACGGTGCTGACCGACAGCGGCGTCCTGTACGTTACCGACGATGGCAAACACATCATCCAGGGGCCGATGTACGATGTGAGCGGCGCGCAGCCGGTCAACGTCACCAACCAGTTGCTGGTCGGTAAGCTGAACGCACTGAGCAACGAGATGATTGTCTATAAAGCGCCGAAGGAGCAGCACGTCATTACCGTCTTTACCGACATCACCTGCGGCTACTGCCATAAACTGCACGAGCAGATGAGCGACTACAACGCACTGGGCATTACCGTGCGCTATCTGGCCTTCCCGCGCCAGGGGCTGCAGAGCCAGGCCGAGCAGGACATGAAGGCCATCTGGTGTGCGAAAGATCGCAACAAAGCGCTGGATGACGCCATGAACGGCAAAGGCGTGCAGCCGGCAAGCTGCAATGTGGATATCGCCAAACATTACACCCTCGGCGTGCAGATGGGCGTCAACGGCACCCCGGCGATGGTTCTCAGCAACGGTATGGTGTTGCCGGGCTATCAGGGGCCGAAAGAGCTGAAAGCGTTCCTCGACGAGCATAAAAAACAGACAAGCGGTAACTGATTCGCGTGAAACAACAGATACAACTACGCCGCCGTGAGGCGGTTGACGGCGTCGATCTCCCTGCTGACCTGCCGCCGCTGCTGCAGCGGCTGTATGCCAGCCGCGGCGTGCGCAGCGCGCAGGAGCTGGAGCGCAGCGTCAAAGGCATGCTGCCGTGGACGCAGCTCACTGGCGTTGAAAAAGCGGTTGAAATGCTGCATGAGGCTTTCGAGAAAGGGTTACATATTGTGGTGGTCGGCGATTTTGATGCCGACGGCGCCACCAGTACCGCCCTTAGCGTGCTGGCGCTACGCGCGCTGGGCTACGGTAACGTCTCCTATCTGGTGCCCAACCGTTTTGAAGACGGCTACGGTTTAAGCCCGGAAGTGGTCGATCAGGCGCACGCTCGCGGCGCGCAGATGATCATGACCGTTGATAACGGCATTTCGTCACATGCCGGTGTCGATCACGCCCATGCGTTGGGCATTCCGGTGCTGGTGACCGATCACCACCTGCCGGGCGAGACGCTACCGGCGGCCGAGGCCATCGTTAACCCTAACCTGCGCGATTGTGACTTCCCGTCGAAATCACTGGCCGGGGTGGGGGTGGCGTTTTATCTGATGCTGGCGCTGCGTACTTTCCTGCGCGATAAAGGCTGGTTCGACGCCCGCGGCATAGCCGCGCCGAACCTTGCCGAGCTGCTGGATCTGGTGGCGCTGGGCACCGTCGCGGACGTCGTGCCGCTGGATGCCAACAACCGCATCCTGACCTGGCAGGGGTTAAGCCGCATTCGCGCCGGCAAATGTCGGCCAGGCATTAAAGCGCTGCTGGAAATTGCCAACCGTGACCCGCAAAAACTGGCGGCCAGCGACCTCGGTTTCGCCCTTGGGCCGCGCCTCAATGCGGCGGGGCGGCTGGATGATATGTCCGTCGGCGTGGCGCTGCTGCTGTGCGATAACATCGGCGAAGCGCGCGTGTTAGCCAATGAGCTTGATGCGCTCAACCAGACGCGTAAAGAGATTGAACAGGGGATGCAGGCCGAAGCGTTGACCCTGTGTCAGCAACTGGAACGTAGCAGCGACACCCTGCCTGGCGGGCTGGCGATGTACCATCCGCAGTGGCATCAGGGGGTGGTCGGCATTCTGGCATCACGCATTAAGGAGCGCTTCCATCGCCCGGTTATCGCTTTTGCGCCGACCGGCGACGGCACGCTGAAAGGTTCCGGCCGCTCTATTCAGGGGCTGCACATGCGCGATGCGCTGGAGCGCCTGGATACGCTCTATCCGGGACTGATCCTGAAGTTCGGCGGCCATGCTATGGCGGCGGGTTTATCGCTGGAAGAGGCGCGCTTTGAGGAGTTTCAACAGCGCTTCGGCGAACTGGTGACTGAGTGGCTGGATCCCGCATTATTGCAGGGCGAGGTGGTCTCCGACGGCCCGCTGGCGGCGACGGAGATGAGCATGGAAGTGGCGCAGATGCTGCGCGACGCCGGGCCGTGGGGGCAGATGTTCCCGGAACCGTTGTTTGATGGCCGTTTTCGCCTGCTGCAGCAGCGGCTGGTGGGCGAGCGTCACCTGAAAGTGATGGTCGAACCGGTTGGCGGCGGCCCGCTGCTGGACGGTATTGCTTTCAACGTTGATACTTCCATTTGGCCGGACAACGGCGTGCGCGAAGTGCAGTTAGCCTACAAGCTCGACATCAACGAGTTCCGCGGCAACCGCAGCCTGCAGCTGATCATCGATCACCTCTGGCCAAATTGACAACAGTGTATGAATAAGGGCGCGAATCCGGTAGAATTCCGCTCTTATCACCGCATTTTGACAAATCCATTAAAAGAAACCGACCATGTTTGAAATAAATCCGGTAAAAAACCGCATTCAGGACCTCACGGAGCGCTCCGACGTTCTTAGGGGGTATCTTTGACTACGATGCCAAGAAAGAGCGTCTCGAAGAAGTAAACGCCGAGCTGGAACAGCCGGACGTCTGGAACGAACCTGAACGCGCCCAGGCGCTGGGTAAAGAGCGTTCTTCTCTGGAAGCCATTGTGGATACCCTGGATCAGATGTCCCAGGGGCTGGAAGACGTGGCTGGTCTGCTGGAGCTGGCGGTTGAAGCCGAAGACGAAGAGACCTTCAACGAAGCGGTTGCTGAGCTGGACGGGCTGGAAGAGAAGCTGGCACAGCTTGAGTTCCGCCGCATGTTCTCCGGCGAATACGACAGCGCCGACTGCTACCTCGATATTCAGGCCGGTTCCGGCGGCACCGAAGCCCAGGACTGGGCCAGCATGCTGATGCGCATGTACCTGCGCTGGGCGGAAGCCCGCGGCTTTAAGACCGAAATCATCGAAGAATCCGAAGGTGAAGTTGCGGGCATTAAATCCGTGACCATCAAAATCATTGGCGATTACGCCTACGGCTGGCTGCGTACGGAAACCGGCGTTCACCGCCTGGTGCGTAAGAGCCCGTTCGATTCCGGTGGCCGTCGTCATACCTCCTTTAGCTCGGCGTTCGTTTATCCGGAAGTGGATGACGATATCGATATCGAAATTAACCCGGCCGATCTGCGCATTGACGTTTATCGCGCATCCGGCGCGGGCGGTCAGCACGTTAACCGTACGGAATCCGCGGTGCGTATCACCCACATTCCGACCGGCTTAGTGACGCAGTGCCAGAACGACCGTTCGCAGCACAAGAACAAAGACCAGGCCATGAAGCAGATGAAAGCGAAGCTTTATGAGCTGGAGATGCAGAAGAAAAATGCCGAGAAGCAGGCGATGGAAGACAACAAGTCCGACATCGGCTGGGGCAGCCAGATCCGCTCTTACGTGCTGGACGACTCGCGTATTAAAGATCTGCGTACCGGGGTGGAAACCCGCAATACTCAGGCGGTGCTCGACGGCAGCCTGGACCAATTTATCGAAGCAAGTTTGAAAGCAGGGTTATGAGGAACCAACATGTCTGAACAACAAGCACAGGGCGCTGACGCGGCAATTGACCTTAATAATGAACTGAAAACCCGCCGTGAGAAGCTGGCCGCGCTGCGTGAGCAGGGCGTCGCTTTCCCGAACGATTTCCGTCGTGACCATACCTCTGACCAACTGCACGCTGACTTCGATGCGAAAGAAAACGAAGAGCTGGAAGCGCTGAACGTTGAAGTGGCCGTTGCTGGCCGCATGATGACCCGTCGTATTATGGGTAAAGCGTCTTTCGTTACCCTGCAGGACGTTGGCGGCCGTATTCAGCTGTACGTCGCGCGTGATGACCTGGCGGAAGGCGTTTATAACGACCAGTTCAAAAAATGGGATCTCGGCGACATCATCGCCGCCCGCGGTAAGCTGTTCAAGACTAAAACCGGCGAGCTGTCCATCCACTGCACCGAGCTGCGTTTGCTAACCAAAGCCCTGCGTCCGCTGCCGGACAAATTCCACGGCCTGCAGGATCAGGAAGCGCGCTATCGTCAGCGTTACCTCGATCTGATCTCCAACGATGAATCTCGCAACACTTTCAAAGTGCGTTCGCAGATCCTGGCGGGTATTCGTCAGTTCATGGTTGGCCGCGGCTTTATGGAAGTGGAAACCCCGATGATGCAGGTGATCCCGGGCGGCGCTTCCGCGCGTCCGTTCATCACCCATCACAATGCGCTGGATCTGGACATGTACCTGCGTATCGCGCCGGAACTGTACCTCAAGCGTCTGGTGGTTGGCGGCTTCGAACGCGTCTTCGAGATCAACCGTAACTTCCGTAACGAAGGGATCTCCGTTCGTCATAACCCAGAGTTCACCATGATGGAACTCTATATGGCATACGCGGATTACAAAGATCTGATCGAGCTGACCGAATCCCTGTTCCGCACCCTGGCGCAGGACATCCTCGGCAACACTGAAGTGCCTTACGGCGACCAGGTGTTCGACTTCGGCAAGCCGTTTGAAAAACTGACCATGCGCGAAGCGATCAAGAAATACCGTCCGGAAACCGAGATGGCGGATCTGGATAACTTCGATTCCGCGAAAGCGATCGCTGAGTCCATCGGCATAAAAGTTGAGAAGAGCTGGGGTCTGGGCCGTATCGTGACCGAGATCTTCGAAGAAGTGGCGGAAGCGCATCTGATTCAGCCGACCTTCATCACCGAATACCCGGCGGAAGTTTCTCCGCTGGCGCGCCGTAACGACGTGAATCCGGAAATCACCGACCGTTTCGAGTTCTTTATCGGCGGCCGTGAAATCGGTAACGGCTTTAGCGAGCTGAACGACGCTGAAGATCAGGCGCAGCGATTCCAGGATCAGGTTGATGCGAAAGCCGCCGGCGACGACGAAGCGATGTTCTACGACGAAGACTACGTCACCGCGCTGGAACACGGCCTGCCGCCGACCGCTGGTCTGGGTATCGGTATCGACCGTATGGTCATGCTGTTCACTAACAGCCACACCATCCGCGACGTGATCCTGTTCCCGGCGATGCGTCCGCAGAAA
Organism: Klebsiella sp. X1-16S-Nf21; assembly: GCF_002837615.1. Lineage (NCBI taxonomy): Bacteria > Pseudomonadati > Pseudomonadota > Gammaproteobacteria > Enterobacterales > Enterobacteriaceae > Klebsiella > Klebsiella sp. X1-16S-Nf21. The sequence continues at coordinate 5,917 of NZ_PJDK01000113.1, read as the reverse complement.
TAATCGCCCTTCGCGAAATACAAAAAACCCGGCTTGCCGGGTTTTTTTATGTCTGATATGAGGGCCGAAGCCTGACGTAGCCCGGCGCAGCGCAAGCCGGGGGACCCCGGATAGCGGCGTAAATGCCTTATCCGGGCTACGCAATGGCGCAGAACCGTAGGCCTGTGCAAGCGTAGCGCCGCCAGGCATTAATGACAGGCACAGGGCTGCGCCTGGCCTGGAGAATAATCAGCTTACCCGCGCAGACGCGCAACGAAATCGATCAGCGCCTGGCGGGCGTCCTGGTTTTCCGCTTCCAGTACCATCCACGGGCTAAACGCCCACGGCGTGGCGGCCAGCGCGCTTAACATCGTTTCCAGGTCAACCCACTGATAATCCATGACTTCATCGTCGTTAGGCTGCACTTGGCTGACCACGCGCGCGGCATACACCGGGCACACTTCGTTCTCAACAATGCCGTTGGGGGCGACCGCCCGGTAGCGGAAGGCCGGGTGAACCGGCGCGATATCGGCGATCTCTACGCCGAGCTCGAAGCGGCAGCGGCGCGTGACGGCCTGCTCGAAGGTCTCGCCCTGCTGGGGGTGTCCGCAGACCGAGTTAGTCCACACCCCGGGCCAGGCTTTTTTGCCCAGCGAACGACGGGTGACCAGAAACTGACCCTGCTGATTAAACAACCAGCAGGAAAACGCGAGATGCAAAGGGGTATCAAGCGTGTGGGCGGCATACTTCTCCAGCATACCGGCAGGTTGATCCTGCTCATCCAGTAAAATGACGTGTTCCCCGGCCATGACGACTCCTGAAAATAAAAAATGACCCGGCACAAACCCGCCGGGTCATGTACTCAGGCCACTAGGGTAGCCCATAAATGGGAGAAAGGCATTACCAAAACAAGCCCTGGAGGCTGGTCTGCGAGCGGCAGCCTGGGACTGCGGGGCGTGCCCTCCACGACGTGCGGTATGAAAGTGAATCTTTCCGTCGCTGGCCGAACGTGATGCCAGAGGGTCATCTGTTAGCCTTCAGGGATGACGCCCTGCGCCGCGGGCTGGTATGATATTCGCCCTGATTGCGAGGTAAGTGGTTGTGTTAAGTGCAGGATGCCTGATGATGAAACGCTTTTATATGACACTGATGCTGGCGACAAGCCTGGTGCTGGCCGGTTGCTCCAGCACCTCCGACTCCGGTGCCACCTACACCGTCAAACGTGGCGATACCCTGTACGGCATCTCGCGCACCACCGGCACCAGCGTTCGCGATCTGGCTCGTCTGAATAACATCTCCCCGCCTTACACCATTGAGGTGGGGCAGAAGCTGAAGCTCAACGGCAGCGGCGCGTCAAAGACGACGAAGAAAAAATCTTCCTCTACGCGCACTGCGGCGGTCACCCCTTCATCTGCGGTACCTCAATCCTCCTGGCCGCCGGTGGGACAGCGCTGCTGGCGCTGGCCGACCAGTGGCAAAGTGGTCCTGCCTTATTCCACCGCCGATGGCGGCAATAAGGGCATTGATATTGCCGGGACCCGCGGGCAGCCGGTGTATGCCGCCGGGGCGGGCAAGGTGGTGTATGTCGGCAACCAGCTGCGCGGCTATGGCAACCTGATCATGATTAAGCACAGCGAGGATTACATCACCGCCTACGCCCACAACGATAAGCTGATGGTGAATAATGGCCAGAGCGTGAAGGCCGGCCAGCAAATTGCCACCATGGGCAGTACGGATGCCGACTCTGTGCGCCTGCATTTCCAGATCCGCTATCGGGCCACGGCCATCGATCCGCTGCGCTATCTGCCGCCGCAGGGCAGTAAACCTAAGTGCTAAAAGGTTATTTTATCGCCAGTCAGCATCTGGCAGGCTTGTCACAGGGTGCGTAAGGGCTATAATGCTTCTCGCACCTCTTCGCGGGCGTAGTTCAATGGTAGAACGAGAGCTTCCCAAGCTCTATACGAGGGTTCGATTCCCTTCGCCCGCTCCAAACTCCAGTCTCCTGACGTCTTCTAAACTCACTTCTCCCTTGATAAATCAGCGGTTATAGCTTTCTGTCAGTCTATTGAACTCCGACGGAGGACTCCACTTTGGTTGCGGGATCAGCGTTTTGCGCTGCTGGCGCTGGAGTAGTCGCGTTTAGTGATATTTTCGCATTTATCCTGTTTCCGCAGGATGAGTAATTTTACGCAACCGGCTCGCGCTGACGATGACCGATACCGCAGAGGCCGCGGCAGCGCTCCACAGCGCAACATGAATTGACCTTTCATCTGCTGCCAGCAGAACGGCTACGGCGGCGGCTCCCAGGCACTGCCCGAAAGTGCGCATAATGGATAAAACACCGGACGCATAACTCGCGTGCTCACGAATAACGTTTGAGAGCATTTCCCGGTTATTGGGACTCTGAAAGCAGCCAAACCCTATTCCGCACACCAGACTTCGCAGGCAGATATCCCACATTGAAGGGCCGGCGGGTAACGTCGCCAGCAGGATCAAACCGACGACAAAAATCACCAGCCCCAGGGTGGATATCGCCGGGGCTGATATCGTGTCCGCCCAACGGCCTGCATGCGGCGCAATCAGCACGATCCCTAACGGCCACGGCGTAAACAGCAGGGCAGACACTACCGGACTGTAGCCGTATTCGCTCTGAAACAGGAAGGGCAGCGCAATAAAGGTGATCCCCTGGCTAACAAAAGCAATCATCGACGTGAAGGCCGCGAGGGTAAAACGTTCATTTTTAAACATGGTCGGCGGCAGTAAGGGATGATCCGTGCGGCGGATTTGCCAGATAAAAGCCATGCCGCTCAGCGCAGCGAGAGCCATCCAGCAAAGGCTGCCGAATTGAGAAGTAGCGTTCTGTAGGCTGTTCGCCGCCATGATCGTCGAACCCAACAGCAGCGCCGACAATATGGCGCCCACGGTGTCGAAGGGTGCCTGCATAGGGATCGCATCCCGCGGCAGCGCTCTGACCGCCAGTAGTAAGGCGAGGGTGCCGGGAAGAACGTTTATCGCAAACAGCCATTGCCAGCTCAGGGTGTGAAGTATCGTACCGCCCAATACCGGGCCGATAGCGGAGCTGGAGGCAATGAGCAGGGCATGGAATCCCAGAATGCGGCCAAGTAATCGTCCGGGAAATACGGACCTGAGTATTGCGGGGGCAATACTCAGCGTCGCCGCGCCGCCGATCCCCTGAAGCACGCGCATACCGATAAGCACTTCGGGCTTATTCGCCAGCGCGCAACCCAGTGATGTCAGGGTAAAGGTCGTCAGGCCCGCCAGAAATACGGAGCGATAACCCAGACGGGCCGCAAGCGCCGCGAATATCGCCAGCGTCATCGCAGCCGCCAGCAGATACCCGTTGGCGAACCAGACGGCAATACTGGCAGGTACCTGCATCTCCTGAGCCATTGAGGGGAGGGCAATGTTGATCATGGTGCCATCAAACACGCCCATTAAGGTGGTGGTCATTATTGCGGCCATCACCCGTGCGCGCGCCGGGCCAGGCAGTCCTTCGTCGCCGGGTTGACTGGAAAAGAGCGTCATCATTTGTCCTCTGAGAAGAGTGTATGGATGACAAAACTATAAAGATGGCTTTTACTGGGCGGAAGACGCACTACTTTCACTTTATTGTTGCATCAAACGCCTTATCTTAATGTGCTGGGAGGAAGGGTAATGTCTGATCCCGATTTTAATTTGCTGGTAGCACTCGACATATTGCTGAGTGAAGCGAGTGTCGCAGGTGCGGCACGTCGTCTGAACCTCAGCACCTCGGCCATGAGCCGGACATTAAGCAGGTTACGCGATGTCACAGGAGACCCGATCCTGGTGCGCGCCGGGCGTAACATGGTACTGACCCCGTGGGCCGAAGCGACCCGGGATCGCGCCAGGCGTGCAGTGCACGAGGCCAGGGCAGTATTGCAGCCCTCAACGGAAACGTTCTGCGCGAGAAGTCTGGCGCGTCTTTTTACCATCAGGGCAAACGATGGCTTTGTGGTGGCGTTTGGGCCTGCGCTCATAGCAGCGGTTGCCGACGCCGCGCCGGATGTCTGTATACGCTTCGCGCCTAAGCCGGAAAAAACGTCGCGCTATCTTCGGGAAGGGCTGGTTGATCTGGAGATTGGCGTTCAGAGTAATATGGGGCCAGAAATACGGCTGCAACGACTGTTTGAGGATCGGTTTGTTGGCGTCGTGCGTAAAGGGCACCCGCTGGCTAAGCAGGCAGAAATAGGCGTGGATGATTATGTCGCCTGGGGCCATGTGGTAGCGTCACCCGATGGCGCGTTGCACGGATCCGTTGACGATGCGCTGGCCGAACTGGGGACAAAACGTAAAATTGCGAGCGTCGTACCGGGATTTCCGACAGCCCTGTCCGTGGCGCTGGAATCGGATCTTATCGCCATGATACCCGCACTCTATTTACTCAATCAGCAGGTAACGGACCAGGTACATGTTTTCGAGCTGCCGTTCAAAAGCCGTCGTATTACGGTATCGCAGATGTGGCACCCCAGAATGGAACGCGACCCCGGTCACCGCTGGCTGAGAGAGCAAATTCTTGCGATATGCGGTGTGGGGCGGTCAGTCATGACTAAGGAGCCTGTATAGCGATTGCTATAACATCAATTTATATTAAATGAATAATTCAATTCATTGATATTTAATATAAAATACATCAAGCGAAGTAGCGGTGTAGTAACTAAATTGAGATGCCCATCTCTGACCAAATAGACATGTCCGCGCTACCGTCTCGCCACAGCGATCGCTGCTTTCATGAGACTCATGACGGCATACGGAACGGCAATTTTCTCAATGAGCGATGTGAACAGACTCACGATCGAAGTCTCCATACTTCGATAGACCGTTTATGTTCTTTCCGCGAGACCTAATCGGAAGCCCTCGTGGTACCTTTAAATTAACAATTAACGATAAATAAAGGACAGCTTACCTGTCCTTTATTCTTTTTTATTCAGCTTTGCTCTCGCGCGCTCGCAATACCTCGCCGACCACCGGGGCGGCGGTAAACGCATTTGGCCATCCCGCGTAGAACGCCGCCTGGGCGACCACTTCTCCGGCCTCTTCAGCCGAAAGCCCATTATCCATGGCTCTGTTCAGGTGGTAGCCAATCTGCGCGCTCTGTCCGGCGGCGATTAACGCGCTGACCGTCACCAGACTTCTGTCGCGGGGCGTAAGCGCGGGCCGTTGCCAGAGGTCGAGAAACAGCGGGTCGGCGGTAAATTTAACCAGGCCAGGCGAAATGGGGCCGACATTTTTTTCCACGGTGTCTGCACGCTGTTTCTCTACCTGTTCATTGAGTGGCAGCAGCGTTGGCGAGGCGGCGGGCAGGGCCTCTGCCGTGATGCCGCGGGCTGCAAAGATCGCTTTGGTCACGCTGACGGCTGACATTGCATTGGGCCAACCTGAGTAGAACGCCAGATGGGTAATGATCTCTGATACTTCCGCTGGCGTCACGCCGCTATCGAGCGCAACGGCAATATAGTGCTTCAGCTCGCCTGGCTGGTTGCGGGCAATCAGCATGGCTACGGTCACGATGCTACGGTCCCTGGGCGAGAGGGCTTCGCGTGTCCACAGATCTTCAGTAATTGCTTCTCGACCAAAGCGTGCCAGCGCCGGTGAGACCGCGTGAATATCAGCGTCCACAAGGGTGGAGGGGGTAATTTTCATCATAGCTTCATCTCTTTGTTCGTTGGCATAAGTAAAATCAGACAGCACAAGCGACAAGGCTGCCGCGGCAATCACGTTTTTCATGTTTTATTCTCCCTGCTGAACAGGACAGAGGGTTACCGCGTCCACACCTGATGATGGTCTTTGGCTTGCGGCGTGTTTTGCGCCATCACGCCTGTGAGAACGTGCGGCTGGTAGGCCTCTTCCAGATAGCGGATCTCCTCAGAACTGAGCCGCAGGTTCACGGCGCTGACCG
>NZ_PJDK01000112.1:0-13112 GCF_002837615.1 Klebsiella sp. X1-16S-Nf21 | reverse complement strand
ATCAGCGCCCCCACCAGCGTACCGGTGATGGTGCCGATACCACCGACGAAGCTGGTGCCGCCGAGAATGACCGCGGCGATGGCATCCAGTTCGTAGCCGACGCCGAGGTTGCCGTTGGCGCTGTATAACCGCGAGGCGCTCATCACCCCGCCAAGACCGGAGAGCAGGCCGCTCATGCCGTAGACAAACAGCAGCACCAGCCAGACTTTGATGCCGGTCAGCCGCGCCGCCTGCATGTTGCCGCCCACCGCGTAGATATGCACCCCAAGGGTAGTGCGGCGCAGGATAAACCAGCACACCGCGATCACCGCCAGGGCGATGACCACCAGCCACGGCACCGGGCCGAGATAGTCATTGCCGATCCACTCAAAGCTGATATCGGAGTTGATCACCGTGGTGCCGTCAGCCAGCAGATAGGCGGCGCCGCGCAGCGCCGTGTAGGTGCCGAGGGTGACGATAAACGGCGGTAACCCGGCGAAGGCGACCAGCGCGCCGTTGAACAGCCCAAGCAGCAGGCCGAGCATCAGCGCCGCCGGAATCGACAGCAACGCCAGCTCCGGGATCAGCGACACCACCATTGCCGCCACCGCGGTGGTGCCGAGAATGGAGCCGACGGAGAGGTCAATGCCGCCGGTAAGAATGATGAAGGTCATTCCCGCCGCCAGCACAATGTTGATCGAGGCCTGGCGGGTGATATTCAGCAGATTGCTTTCCGTGAAAAAGTTGGGGGCGATAAAGCCGAAAACGGCGACGATCAGGATGAGGATCGGCAGAATGCCGACGGTCTGCATCAGGTCGCCCATCAACATTTTTTTCGCCGAAGCGGATTTCGCGACTGGCGCGGAGGTCTCTTTCGGTATGCTCATAGTTGCCCTGCCTTAAGGTGAGAATCGTTCACGCCGGTGGCCAGCGTCATGATACTTTCCTGGCTGATATCGCCGGCCTGTAACTCGCCGGCGATAGCGCCCTCGCGCATCACATAGACCCGGTCGCTCATGCCCACCACTTCGGGCAGTTCGCTGGAGATCATCAGAATGGCGACGCCCTGGCGCGCCATGTCGTTCATGATGCGGTAAATCTCGCTTTTCGCGCCGACGTCGACGCCGCGGGTGGGTTCATCGAGGATCAGAATGCGCGGGCCAATCGCCACCCAGCGTGAAATCAATAATTTCTGCTGGTTGCCGCCGGACAGCCCGCCGGCGCGCACCTGGGCGTGCGGCACGCGGATGTTAAGCAACTGGATGGCGTCATCGGAGATGGTTTGCGCCTTCCGGCGGTTGAGCATCCCCCAGTTCGCGTCGCGTTCCAGCGTCGCCATGGTGATGTTTTCCTGGGCTGCCAGTTCGAGAAACAACCCCTGTTCTTTGCGGTTTTCGGTCAGAAAGCCGATCCCGAGGTCGATGGCTTCGCGCGGCGAGTGGATCACCACCGGCTCGCCGTCGATCTCAATCACCCCGCCAGTGGCTTTGCGCACGCCGAAGATCAGCTGCGCCAGTTCGGAGCGCCCTGCGCCGACCAGTCCGGCGAGGCCGACGATTTCGCCAGCATGCACCACGAGGCTGCTGGGCTTCACCTTGCCGCCATCGGTCAGATCCTCGACCCGCAGGCGCGGCTGGCCGCGGGGGATGTCACGTTCTTTATTGAACAGATCGCTGAGCGGGCGGCCGACCATCATGCGCACCAGCTCCGGCGCGTTGAGCTTGTCACGCACCAGGCTGCCGACATACTGCCCGTCGCGCAGGACGCTGACGCGGTCGGAGAGCTCATACACTTCCGCCATGCGGTGGCTGATATAGATAATCGCCATCCCCTCATCGCGCAGGCGCAGGATGAGCTCGAACAGGCGCTGGGTTTCCCGCGAGGAGAGGGCGGCGGTGGGTTCATCCATCACCAGAATGCGGCTTTGACGGTGGAGCGCCCGGGCGATCTCCACCTGCTGCTGTTCGGCGATGGTCAGGGTCATCACCCGGTCGCTGGCTTTGAACTGGGCGCCGAGACGGTCGATCACCGCCTGCGCCTGGCTGAGCATGGCTTTGCGCTGCACCAGGCCACCGCGCGCCAGCTCGCTGCCGAGGAAAATGTTTTCCGCGACGGTCAGGTTCGGCGCCAGCTGCATCTCCTGATAGATCAACGTGATCCCAGCGGCCAGCGCGTCCTTGGGGCCGCGGATGGTTTGCGGTTTTCCGTCGATCAGGATCTCGCCGCTGGTGGCGGTATAGGCGCCGGCAAGGATCTTCATCAGCGTGCTTTTTCCGGCGCCGTTTTCTCCCATCAGGGCATGGATCTCCCCTGGCCAGACCGTCAGGTCGACGCCCTTCAGCGCGTAGAATTTGCCAAAAGCTTTGGCGATATGGCGCATTTCCAGTACCGGGGTGGCGGTCATCGCGGCGCTCCTGTCTATGAGAACAATAGCTGCAGTCCACCACCGGAAAATAAATGCAGAATGTCAGAATCCATTCATATTTGTCATAGTGATAAATAGTTAACCGCGATCACAGTTACGCGGCGTCATTTTCTGCACCGTCACGCTTATCTGCCGACCGATCCTTCACTGGAGTTGCTATGACCGCTCGCCGACACCCGTTTTTCACCAGCGCCCGTGGCCGCCTGCTCTCCTTTAATCTGCTGATGGGCGTGGTCACCCTGTTGGTGAGCGGCGTGGCGGTGTTCGGCTTTCACCACGCCAGCCAGTTGCAGGAGCAGGTGCAGCGCCAGACTCTCAACGACATGCGCGGCAGTATGGATCTGGCGCGGGACACGGCGAATGTCGCCACGGCAGCGGTGCGCCTGTCGCAGGTGGTGGGGGCGCTGGAGTACAAAAGCGAAGCGGAACGGCTGCTGGCGACGCAGCAGGCGCTGAAGCACTCGCTGGCCCAGCTGGCGGCGGCCCCGCTGGCGCAGCAGGAGCAGGCGCGGGTGGCCAATATTATTCGCCGCAGCAACGCGCTGCAGCAGAGCGTGGCGGAGATGCTGGAGCGCGGCCAGCGCCGCCATCTGCAGCGCAATGCGCTGCTGAGTTCGCTTTACCAGAATCAGAGCAACCTGCGCCATCTCGCCGATCTTAACGATCGCGGCGGGGATAAGGCGATCGATCCGCGCCGGCTGGCCGAGATGGACCGGCTGATCGTGGCCGCGATCCATACCGTTACGCCGCGGTCGATCGTTCTGCAGCTCGACCAGCTGCGCGGCGACCTGCCGGCAGGCAGCGCCGATCCCGCGCTGGCGTTTTTCCTGCCCGACGTCAACCGGGAACTGGCGACGCTGGCCCCGCTGTCGGCCCAGCTGGAGGAGAGCGATCTGACGATCAGCTGGTACATGTACCACATCAAAGCGCTGGTCGCGTTGCTTAACGAGGACATCAATCAGTACGTGACCCGGGTGGCGGAAGCCTCAGAGCAGCGGGCGGCGCAAAGCCATCGGGAGCTGCGCTCCATCAGCATGTTTATTCTGCTTTCCGCGCTGCTGGCGCTGGCGATCACCGGCTGCGCCGGGTGGTATATCTACCGTAACCTTGGCTCGAACCTGACCGCCATCTCCCTGGCGATGTCGCGGCTGGCTCAGGGGGAGCCGAACGTCTCGGTGCCGGCCCTGCAGCGGCGCGATGAGCTGGGCGAGCTGGCGCGAGCTTTTAACGTTTTCGCCCGCAATACGGCGTCGCTGGAGCACACCACCCGGCTGCTGAAAGAGAAGACCACCCAGATGGAGATCGATCGGATTAAGCGCCAGGAGCTGGAAGAGGCGCTGCTGCACAGCCAGAAGATGAAGGCCGTCGGCCAGTTGACCGGGGGGCTGGCGCATGACTTTAACAACCTGCTGGCGGTGATCATCGGCAGCCTCGAGCTGGTGGAACCGGACGCACGCGATGCGCCGCGCCTCTCCAGGGCGCTGAAGGCGGCGGAGCGTGGGGCGCTTCTGACTCAGCGGCTGCTGGCCTTTTCGCGCAAACAGGCGCTGCATCCCCAGGCGGTGGCGATGGCGCCGCTGCTGGAGAACCTCAGCGAGCTGATGCGTCACTCCCTGCCGGCGACCTTAAGTCTGGAGATTGAGGCGCAGTCGCCGGCGTGGCCGGCATGGATAGACGTTGGCCAGCTGGAAAACGCCCTGATCAATCTGGTGATGAACGCCCGTGACGCCATGGCCGGGCGCGACGGGGTTATCAAAATACGCACCTGGAATCAGCGGGTCACCCGCAGCAGCGGTCAGCGGCAGGATATGGTGGCCCTGGAGGTGATCGATCATGGCAGCGGGATGTCACAGGCGGTGAAAGCCCGGGTGTTTGAACCGTTCTTCACCACCAAAGCCACCGGCAGCGGCAGCGGTCTGGGACTGTCGATGGTGTATGGCTTTGTGCGCCAGTCGGGCGGCCGGGTGGCGCTGGAGAGCGCGCCGGGGCAGGGGACGACGGTGCGGCTGCAGCTGCCGCGGGCGATGACCGAGGTTGAGACGACGGTGGCGCCAGCGGAGGACGAGCCGCTGCCGGCGGGAGAACGGCTGGCGCTGGTGCTGGAAGATGAAGAAGATGTACGCCAGACGCTGTGTGAACAGCTGCATCAGTTGGGCTGGCTGACGCTGGAGACGCCGAGTGGCGAAGAGGCGCTGCAGCTGCTGGAGGCGTCGCCGGATATCGCGCTGTTGATTAGCGATCTGATGCTGCCCGGCGCGCTGAGCGGCGCCGACGTGATCCATACCGCCCGACGCCGCTTTCCGGCGCTGCCGGTGCTGCTGATCAGCGGCCAGGATTTGCGTCCGGCGCAGAATCCGGCCCTGCCGGAAGTGGAGTGGCTGCGTAAGCCGTTTACCCGCGCCCAGCTGGCGCAGGCGCTGAGCGCGGCGTACGCGAGGATTTGAGATTCCTCCGCTACTCGGGGGGTGTACGCTTGATTAAGGTAGCGGCAGGACTCTGACGAGATTGGCCCCGATGAAACGTTACGCAACCGCACTGCTCTTTTGCACCCTGTCGCTGACCAGCCTGGCCGCTCGCGCCGATATTATCGATGACGCGATCGGCAATATTCAGCAAGCCATTAACGACGCCTATAACCCGGGTAGCAACCGCTCCGATGACGACGACAGATATGATGACGATGGCCGGTATGATGACGGGCGCTATCAGGGGAGCCGTCAGCAGAGCCGCGACAGCCAGCGTCAGTATGACGATCGACAACGGCAACTGGACGATCGCCGCCGCCAGCTTGACGAACGCCAGCGCCAGCTCGATCAGGATCGTCGCCAGTTAGAAAGCGACCAGCGTCGTCTGGATGATAGCTACTGATCGCTCCGCAACGGACCTGCACTTAATCCAGCACGATTTCCATCCCGTCATATCCCGCTTCGAAACCTGTCGGCAGCGGGTTATCCATCATCCAGACATCTAACTGGTGGCTGATATGGGTAAGGATCACCCGCGGACAGCCTATCACCTGGTTAAGGTGGCGGACGGTGTTTAGATCGTTGTGGTTACGCGGGGTCTGCGCGCGCGGCTCATGACTGCAATCGATGATCATCGCCTGCGGGCGGTTGTTGAGTAAAAACTTCAGCGTCTTGTCCGGCAGCCCGGCGGTATCCGAGAGCCAGGCCACCCGGCTGTGGGCCGACTCCAGCAGATAACCGAAGGTGAGCTTCGAGTGGTTGAGCGGCAGGGGCGTTACCCGCAACCCCTGCAGGTCAAACACCACAAACGGCGTGACGGTATGGCTAAAATCGAGCAGGCCGGGGTGCTTGAGTAGATCGTCGCAGCCGGCGTCGTCCGGCGGGCCATAGACCGGGATCGACGCGCCGACTCCCCAGCGCAGCGGAAACAGCCCCTGCACATGATCCAGATGGTAGTGGGTCAGCAGCACCTGCTGAAAACTACCGGCGGGATGATGTTCCATCAGATCCGGTCGTCCGGCATCAAGCAGCGTCACGGCGCTGTTGAACGTGACCACGCCGCTACAGGGGCGGCGTCGGTGGCTCTCCTCGCGGCGGGCGCGGCGGCAGGCCGCGCAGTCGCAACCGAAGACGGGCACCAACTGGGCGCCGCCGGTGCCGGTTAAACGGATTGTCAGGCTCATCGTGTCACCTTTCACTCATACCGGCTGATCTTCTACGCGTGCCACGTGGCTGCGCAGCAGGCGGAAGAAATCGTCAACCGATTGTCGAAGACTCCCGTCATTATTCAACGTCAGGCAATTGTCCGGCTTATAGCGCGCGGCGCGATCCAGACGCTGGGCGATTTCCAGCGCGTTTTCCCGGCCGCGCTGCTCCAGCCGCTGGCGGAGCACCGGCGGCGAGACGGCGAGACAGATCGGCACCAGCACCTCGCCGTAGCGTTCCCGGGCCAGCGCCAGGTGGGCGCGGGAGCCGTTGGCCACCACGTCAAAGCCAGCGTGCAGCCACAGGTCGATCTCCACGCCAATGCCATAGTAAGTATTGTTGGCGTGCCAGCTGAGAGCAAAAAGATGCTGCTCGGCGCGGGTAAAAAATTCATGTTCGCTGAGGGCGATATGATTCTCGCTGCCCGCGTTAAACGGGCGGGTAATGTAACGATGGGCCACCAGCAGCTGCGGGTGCTCGCGCTCGCGCAGCGCCGCCAGCAGGCTGTCTTTACCGGAGCCGGAGGGCCCCACCAGCCAAATCAGTTTTCCCGGCATTAAAAGACCCTCGTTCCCTGGCGCCAGACATGGTCGATGTGCACATGCTCGCCGCGACGGTGCGCCAGCACCAGGTCGGCGCGTTTCCCCTCGGCGATGACGCCGCGATCGTCAAGGCCCAACGCCTGCGCCGGATGCTTGCTGACCAGACGGATCGCCTGCGCCAGGGTGAAGGCGTTATCCTCGGCGTCGGCGATGCGGAAAGCGGCATCCAGCAGGCTGGCGGGGTAATAGTCAGACGAGAGAATGTCCAGCAAACCACTGCTCGCCAGCTGGTGCGCCGCGATGTTGCCAGAGTGGGAACCGCCGCGCACGATATTGGGGGCGCCCATCAGGACGTGCATCCCATGCTGACGTGAAGCCTGCGCTGCGGCCAGCGTGGTGGGAAACTCGGCGATGACGCTACCTAACTGACTGGATTCGGCCACATGCGCCTCGGTGGCGTCGTCGTGGCTGGCAAGGGCGATACGACGGGCGCGGCACATGGCGGCGATGGTCTGACGATTCGGCTGCGACCAGGTGGCGGCCAGGGCCATCTGCTCGGCTTCAAAACGGTCCATTTCGTCGTGAGTGAGATGGTATTTGCCCTGATAGTAATCGCGGTACTTGCTGCGATCGGCGTACTGACGCTGGCCTGGCGAGTGGTCCATCAGAGAGACCATGCTCACCGACTCGCGGTCAATCAGCTTTTCAAACAGCGGCAGCGTGGTGTGATGCGGCAGCTCGCAGCGCAGGTGCAGACGATGCTCGGCGCGGTTGAGGCCGCGTTTTTGCGTCTCTTCCACCGCATTGACCATCTTCTCCAGATTCTCAAGACGATCGCCGCCATCGCGCACGTCGCCAATCGCCACGGCGTCCAGCACGGTGGTGATGCCGCTGGCGACCATCATGGCGTCATGGCTGCTCATCGCCGAGTGGGCCGGCCAGTCTACCTTCGGTCGCGGGGTAAAGAACTTGTCGAGGTTATCGGTATGCAGTTCGATAAGGCCCGGCAGCAGCCAGCCGCCTTCCCCATCCAGCGCCTGCGGCAGCCGACTCTGGCTTTCGGCGAAAGCGAGGATGCGACCGTGCTGGACTTCCAGTGAACCGTGGACCACGTCGTCGTCGAGAACCAGTTTTACGTTATTGATAATCATGCTGTCATTCCCATGGGGTGCAGTCGGTCGGCGACCTGACGGCGTACCCCTTCGTCATGGAAAATCCCCACGATGGCCGCGCCGCGCGCTTTGGCATCGTGGATCAGGTTGACCACGGCAGCACTGTTTTTGGCATCCAGTGAGGCGGTGGGTTCATCAAGGAGCAGAATCGGATAGTCGACCGCAAAGCCGCGGGCGATGTTGACCCGCTGCTGCTCGCCGCCTGAAAAGGTCGACGGCGCAAGGTGCCACAGGCGTTCCGGAACGTTGAGGCGGGTCAGGAGCAGTGCGGCTTTCGCGGCGCTCGCTTCACGCGGCGTCCCAAGGTCGAGCAGCGGCTGCATCACCACCTCCAGCGCTGAAATGCGCGGGATCACCCGCAGAAACTGGCTGACCCAGCCGATGGTGGTTTTGCGCACTTCCAGTACCTTGCGTGGGGTGGCGGTGACCAGATCCACCCATTCCTCGCCGTGGCGGATGTGGATATGGCCGCTGTCCGGCAGATAATTGGCATACAGCGAACGCAGCAACGTCGATTTGCCGCTGCCGGAGTGACCGTGGAGTACCACGCACTCCCCGGCGTTAACGGTCAGCGAGGCGTCGGCCAGCACCGGCAGGCGCACGCCGTGCTGCTGGTGCAGAACAAAGGTTTTATGGATGTTTTCAACGCGGATCATGTTAGCCCTCGCGGGGTTGGGTTGCCGGGTGGCGCTTCGCTTACCCGGCCTACGAATAACGCACCTGTAGGCCGGGTAAGGCGTAGCCGCCACCCGGCAAAACAGCATCAATTCTGCAACACCGACGACACCAGCAGCTGGGTGTAAGGGTGGTGCGGATCGTCGAGCACCCGGTCGGTTAAGCCACTCTCGACTACCTGGCCCTGCTTCATCACCAGCAGACGGTTCGCCAGCAGACGGGCGACGCCGAGATCGTGGGTAACAATCACCACCGCCAGATTCAGCTCCACCGCCAGGCCGCGCAGCAGATCAAGCAGCCGCGCCTGCACGGACACATCCAGCCCGCCGGTGGGTTCATCCATAAACACCAGCTTCGGCTGGGTAACCAGATTGCGGGCGATCTGCAGACGCTGCTGCATGCCGCCGGAAAAGGTAGTGGGCAGGTCGTCGATGCGTGAGGGCGGGATCTCCACCTCCTGCAGCCACTTTTCGGCGGTGGCGCGAATGTTGCCGTAGTGGCGGGCGCCGGTGGCCATCAGCCGTTCGCCGATGTTGCCCCCGGCGGAGACCTGGCGACGCAGGCCGTCCATCGGGTGCTGATGCACCACGCCCCATTCGGTACGTAGCAGGCGGCGGCGTTCGGCTTCGCTCATGGCATACAGCGAGCGCTGCTGGTACAGCACCTCGCCCTGCTGTGGCCTCAGGCGGGCAGAGATCGCCTTCAGCAGGGTGGTTTTACCGGAGCCGGACTCCCCGACGATGCCGAGTACTTCTCCCGGCCACAGTTCGAAGGAGACATCGCGAAAACCTTTGTCCGGGGCGTAGAGATGGGTCAGGTTATTCACAGCAAGTAATGGCTGGCTCATTTTTTCTGCCCCTCGCTCTGCTGGCGGCAATAGTCGGTATCGGAGCAGACAAACATCCGCTGGCCGCTGTCATCCAGTACCACTTCGTCGAGGTAGCTGTGGCGCGAGCCGCAGATGGCGCAGGGCTCATCCCACTCCTGCACGGTAAATGGATGGTCATCGAAATCGAGACTTTCCACCGGGGTATAGGGCGGCACCGCGTAGATCCGCTTTTCGCGCCCGGCGCCGAACAGCTGCAGCGCCGGCATCATGTGCATTTTCGGGTTATCGAATTTCGGGATCGGCGAAGGGTCCATCACGTAGCGGCCATTGACCTTCACCGGGTAGGCGTAGGTGGTGGCGATATGGCCGAAGCGGGCGATATCTTCATACAGTTTCACCTGCATGACGCCGTACTCTTCCAGCGCGTGCATGGTGCGGGTTTCGGTTTCGCGCGGCTCGATAAAGCGCAGCGGCTCCGGGATCGGCACTTGATAGATCAGGATCTGATCCTCCACCAGCGGCGTCTCCGGGATCCGGTGGCGGGTCTGGATCAGGGTGGCGTCTTCGGTACGCTCGGTGGTGGCGACACCGGTGACGCGCTTAAAGAACTGACGAATCGACACCGCGTTGGTGGTGTCATCCGCGCCCTGGTCAATCACCTTCAGCACGTCGTTCTCGCCGATGACGCTGGCGGTCAGCTGGATGCCGCCGGTGCCCCAGCCGTAGGGCATTGGCATTTCGCGACCGCCGAACGGCACCTGGTAGCCGGGAATGGCCACCGCTTTGAGGATCGCCCGGCGGATCATGCGCTTGGTTTGCTCGTCGAGATAAGCAAAGTTATAGCCAGTCAGTGGGTTAGCCACGTTCGTTCTCCCGTTGCAGGCGTTTCAACAGCGCCAGTTCGGCCTGGAAATCGACATAGTGCGGTAGTTTCAGATGCGAGACGAAGCCGGCCGCTTCGACGTTATCGGCATGGGCCAGCACAAACTCTTCATCCTGAGCCGGGCCAGCAATCTCTTCGTCATAGTCTGGCGCCTGCAGGGCGCGGTCGACGAGGGCCATGGCCATTGCTTTGCGCTCGCTCATGCCGAAGGTCAGACCGTAGCCGCGGGTGAAGTGCGGCGGCTCATCCTGCGGGGCGACGAAGCCGTTGACCATTTCGCATTCGGTGAGCAGCAGCTCGCCAATATTGACGCTAAAGCCCAGCTCTTCCGGCACGATTTCCACCTGCACGTAGCCGCTGCGGATCTCGCCGGCAAACGGATGGTTGCGGCCATAGCCGCGCTGGGTCGAATAGGCCAGCGCCAGCAGGTAACCTTCATCGCCGCGCATCAGCTGCTGCAGGCGCGAGGAACGCGAGCAGGGGTAGACCGGCGGGGTGCGGGTGATATCGTCGGGCGGCGTGCCGCGATCTTCCTCGGCCTTCGCCAGCCCCTGCTGCGTGAGCAGGCTAAAGACGTGCGGCGTCGGCTCTGCTTCGCCATCGGCTTGCTGCACAGACGGCGCTTCGCCGTTGGCCAGCAGGGTAAAATCGAGCAGGCGATGGGTGTAGTCGTAGGTGGGGCCTAGCAGCTGGCCGCCGGGAATGTCTTTGTACACTGCGGAGATGCGGCGTTCGAGGCGCATCTCCGCAGTGTTAATCGGTTCGCTGACCGCCAGCCGCGGCAGGGTGGTGCGGTAGGCGCGCAGCAGGAAGATCGCTTCGACGTTATCACCGCTGGCCTGCTTGAGCGCCAGCGCCGCCAGTTCGCGGTCGGCGATGCCGCCCTCGGTCATCACCCGGTCCACCGCCAGGTTGAGCTGGTCGCCTATCTGATCAACGCTCAGTTCGGGAAGCCGTCCATCGCCCCGCCGTTTCTGTTCCTGTAAGGCGTGAGCGGCGAGGATCGCCTTCTCGCCGCCCTTGACGGCTACATACATTTAGCAAACCTCCACGTGGGTGGTGCGCGGGATCGCCAGCAGGCGCTCGCCGCAGGTGAGGATCAGGTCGATGCCCAGCGGGAACGGATGCGGGCGTTCAGTTAATTCGTCGATGATGCAGTCCGGCAGCTGCGGCGCAATCATTCGCTCTTCGGCAATGCCTGCCCCGGTCAGGCGCAGCATGCGTCCGCCGCTGAGGCTGGCGAGCTGAACAATCAGCGTGACGCCGGTTTCCGGAGCAGTGACGGTGCCAGCGGAAAGGACGTTGAGCTGCTCGGCGCTGATGCCGTCATTGGCGACGGCAAAAACCGCCTGCTGCGGCTGATCCACCAGCGGCGCGCCGGTATGAAAGCGCAGATTCTGTCCCACCAGATCGTTATGCAGAGCGCTGGCGAGCCAGACCGGCGTTTCATGATCGGCAAGGGTCAACAGCAGGCTGGTGGAGGCCACGTTCAATGGCTGCCAGCCGTGCTGAAGCTGCTGCAGGGAGACAATCACCCCCGGCTCGCTCATCGCTTTCAGCAGGCGACGAAAACTGTGTTGGGCATCCTGCACAGCCAGGGTAAAAGCGGGTTGTAAGGTCATGCGTTATCTCCGCGAACCAGGGTAAAGAAGTCGACCCGGCTGGCGTTGACTTCGGCGCGTCGGGCTTCAATGCGCGCGCTGCGTAGCGCTTCCAGCGGGGTTATCAGGGTTTCCATTAACGTATGAAAATGGCGAGGCGACTGCAGCAGGGCGTCGATGGCCGCGCAGCGTTCGGCATGCGGGCGGTCGCGGCCTAAGATCCAGCTGTAGCCGAGCGTCCCGTCGGCCAGACGTACCGCCGCGCGGGTGAGCGTGGCGTCGCCGGCAAAGAAACGGTCGCCGATGCCACCCATGCGGGCCTGGAGCTGTACCAGCCCGGTTTCCGGGGTGCGAATCAATTCATACGCCGGCGCCAGCTGCAGGGACTGCATGCGCGCCAGAAGATCTTGCGGTTCACTGTGGGCCAGCACGGACATCCAGCGCTGGCGGGTGGCGGTATCGAAGTGCATTCAGTGCTCCATGGTAAATTCAATCATGTCGGCGCGGGTCAGGCTGACGGAGTATTCGATGGGGGTCTGCTCGCCCTGGCGGCTGTTGAGGGTGCGTACGCAGAGCAGCGGCGCCATGTTGGGGATCTCCAGCAGCTTGCTCTCTTTCGCCTGCGCGCGGCGGGCGCTGATTTTGGTGCGTGCCCGGGTCAGTTTGACGTCGAGCTCATCGCGCAGCAGGTCGTGCAGCGATCCGTGGCTAAAGGTTTGCAATACCGGCCAGAAACGCAGGTCGGCGAAGTAGTGGTCGATCAGGCACAGGGCGACGCCATTGACCCGGCGCAGGGTGCGCAGGTGGATGACGTTCTCGCCCTCATTGATGCCAAAGGCCTCGGCAACATGCGCGCTGGCGGGGCGCAGCACCGACAGCAGCTTTTCGCTGGTGGGATCGCTGCCCTGTTCCAGCAGGTTCTGGCTGAACCGCGCCTGAGCATTAAGCGGGTAATCGATCGGCCGCATCAGCACCAGCACGCCGACGCCCTGACGGCGCTGCA
This sequence comes from Klebsiella sp. X1-16S-Nf21, assembly GCF_002837615.1. Lineage (NCBI taxonomy): Bacteria > Pseudomonadati > Pseudomonadota > Gammaproteobacteria > Enterobacterales > Enterobacteriaceae > Klebsiella > Klebsiella sp. X1-16S-Nf21. Next base: position 332 of record NZ_PJDK01000112.1, on the reverse strand, counting down.
CCCAGCCGCGTTCAACCAGCTGGTCGATAGCCCGGCGCAGGGTATGGCGGTTAACGTCAAAGCGCGTCGCCAGCTGCTGTTCGGCGGGCAGATAGTCGCCGCAGCGATAGTGGTGGCGCAGCTCCTGCTCAAGTCGGGCGGCGATTTCCTGATAGCGCGTGGGATAACTGGTCGGATGTCTGGACAGGTGCATAGTCATCAAGCCTCACACAGCATAGGCGAGGAGGTCCCTCGCGTTGTGGGCCGATCCTGACCGGTTTATGTTGCATTTCGGTTAAGTGATGATGACCAAAGGATGAAGAGTTGGTGCCAGACGGATGACAGGGCGGCCG
>NZ_PJDK01000111.1:0-13157 GCF_002837615.1 Klebsiella sp. X1-16S-Nf21 | reverse complement strand
TACCACTGGCCGGCGGCGCACAGCATTCCACTGATTCTGGCGCTGTGCGCCTGCGCCTTCGCCACCTTTATCGAGATGGGCAAACTGCCGTTCGATCTGGCGGAAGCGGAGCAGGAGCTGCAGGAGGGCCCCCTGTCGGAATACAGCGGCAGCGGCTTTGGCATCCTGAAGTGGGGCATCAGCCTCAAACAGCTGGTGGTGCTGCAGATGTTTGTTGGGGTCTTTTTCCCGTGGGGCCAGATGACCAGCTTCAGCGTCGGCGGCCTGCTGTTGGCGCTGGTGGTCGCTGTCGTCAAGCTGGTAGTCGGGGTGCTGATTATCGCGTTGTTTGAAAACAGCATGGCGCGTCTGCGTTTTTGTGCCACCTCCCGCGTCACCTGGGCCGGGTTTGGTTTCGCCTTTTTAGCTTTCGTCTCCTTGCTGGTGGCGTGATTAAGAGAGTTTGAGCATGTCTGAAGAAAAAATCGGTCAACACTATCTTGCGGCGCTGCACCAGGCCTTTCCGGGCGTGGTGCTGGACGAAGCCTGGCAGACCAAAGACCAGTTAACTATCACCGTGAAGGTCAACTACCTGCCGGAAGTGGTGGAGTTTCTCTACTACCAGCAGGGTGGCTGGCTGTCGGTGCTGTTCGGCAACGATGAACGTAAGCTCAACGGCCACTACGCGGTCTATTACGTGCTGTCGATGGAGCAGGGCACCAAATGCTGGATCACCGTGCGTGTGGAAGTGGACGCCAACAAACCGGAATACCCGTCGGTGACGCCGCGCGTCCCGGCGGCGGTGTGGGGCGAGCGCGAAGTGCGCGATATGTACGGCCTGGTGCCGGTCGGTCTGCCGGACGAACGTCGTCTGGTGCTACCGGACGACTGGCCGGACGAACTCTATCCGCTGCGCAAAGACAGCATGGACTATCGCCAGCGTCCGGCGCCGACCACCGACGCGGAAACTTACGAGTTCATTAACGAGCTCGGCAGCAAGAAAAACAACGTGGTGCCGATCGGCCCGCTGCACGTCACCTCTGATGAACCTGGCCACTTCCGCCTGTTCGTTGACGGCGAGAACATTATCGATGCCGACTACCGCCTGTTCTACGTCCATCGCGGGATGGAAAAGCTGGCGGAAACCCGCATGGGCTATAACGAAGTGACCTTCCTGTCGGACCGGGTGTGCGGCATCTGCGGCTTCGCCCACAGTACCGCTTACACCACCTCGGTGGAGAACGCGATGGGCATCGTGGTGCCGGAGCGGGCGCAGATGATCCGCGCCATTCTGCTGGAGGTGGAACGCCTGCACTCGCACCTGCTGAACCTCGGTCTGGCCTGCCACTTTACCGGCTTTGACTCCGGCTTTATGCAGTTCTTCCGCGTGCGCGAAACCTCAATGAAGATGGCGGAAATTCTCACCGGCGCGCGTAAAACCTACGGCCTGAACCTGATCGGCGGGATCCGCCGCGACCTGCTGAAAGAGGACATGATCCAGACCCGTCAGCTGGCGCAGCAGATGCGCCGCGACGTGCAGGAGCTGGTGGATATGCTGCTCAGCACGCCGAATATGGAACAGCGTACCGTCGGTATTGGCCGTCTGGATCCGGAAATCGCCCGCGACTTTAGTAACGTCGGCCCGATGGTGCGCGCCAGCGGCCACGCCCGCGACACCCGCGCCGACCACCCGTTTGTCGGCTACGGCCTGCTGCCGATGGAAGTCCACAGCGAGCAGGGTTGCGACGTGATATCTCGCCTCAAGGTGCGGATCAACGAGGTTTATACCGCGCTGAATATGATTGATTTCGGTCTCGATAACCTGCCGGGCGGCCCGCTGATGGTGGAAGGGTTCACCTATATTCCGCACCGCTTCGCACTGGGCTTCTCCGAGGCGCCGCGCGGCGACGATATCCACTGGAGCATGACCGGCGACAACCAGAAACTGTACCGCTGGCGCTGCCGGGCGGCGACCTATGCCAACTGGCCGACCCTGCGCTATATGCTGCGCGGCAACACCGTTTCCGATGCGCCGCTGATCATCGGCAGCCTCGACCCGTGCTACTCCTGTACCGACCGCATGACCGTTGTCGACGTACGCAAGAAGAAGAGCAAAGTGGTGCCGTACAAAGAGCTGGAGCGCTACAGCATCGAGCGTAAAAACTCGCCGCTGAAATAAGGAATCGCCATGTTTACCTTTATTAAAAAAGTTATTAAGACCGGCACCGCGACGCACGCCTACCCGCTGGAACCGATGCCGGTAGACAAAAACTTTCGCGGCAAGCCGGAGCATACGCCGCAGCAGTGTATCGGCTGCGCGGCCTGCGTGAACGCCTGCCCGTCGAACGCCCTGACGGTCGAGACCGATCTGACCACTAAACAGCTGGCGTGGCAGTTTAACCTCGGGCGCTGCATCTTCTGCGGCCGCTGTGAAGAGGTGTGCCCGACGGCGGCGATTAAGCTGTCGCCGGAGTATGAGCTGGCGGTGTGGAAGAAAGAGGATTTCCTCCAGCAGTCGCGCTTCGCTATCTGCCACTGCCGGGAGTGCCAGCGTCCGTTCGCGGTGCAGAAGGAGATCGACTACGCCATCGCGCTGCTCAAGCATAACGGCGATACCCGCGCCGAGCTGCACCGCGAAAGCTTCGAAACCTGCCCGGAATGCAAGCGCCAGAAATGCCTGGTGCCGTCCGATCGTATTGAACTAACCCGCCATATGAGGGAGGCCAGCTGATGAGTACTTTACTTGGCCCGCGCGATGAAAACGGCATTCCCGTGCCGATGACGGTGGATGAATCCATCGCCAGCATGAAGGCCTCGCTGCTGAAGAAGATTAAACGTTCGGCCTACGTCTACCGCGTCGACTGCGGCGGCTGCAACGGTTGCGAAATTGAAATCTTCGCCACCCTTTCGCCGCTGTTCGACGCTGAACGCTTCGGGATCAAGGTGGTGCCTTCGCCACGCCATGCCGATATCCTGCTGTTTACCGGGGCGGTGACCCGCGCCATGCGCTCCCCGGCGCTGCGCGCCTGGCAGTCGGCGCCGGATCCGAAGATCTGTATCTCCTACGGCGCCTGCGGCAACAGCGGCGGCATCTTCCACGACCTGTACTGTGTCTGGGGCGGTACCGATAAAATCGTACCGGTCGATGTCTATATTCCGGGCTGCCCGCCGACGCCCGCCGCCACCCTGTACGGCTTTGCTATGGCGCTCGGCCTGCTGGAGCAGAAAATCCATGCTCGTCTGCCAGGCGAACTCGACGAACAGCCGACCGAGCTGCTGCATGCCGATATGGTGCAGCCCCTGCGGGTGCGCATCGATCGCGAAGCGCGGCGTCTGGCGGGCTATCGCTATGGCCGGCAGATTGCTGACGACTATATGCGTCTGCTCGGCCAGGGCGACAGCCAGGTGCTGCGCTGGCTGGAGGCGGAGAAAGATCCGCGTCTGACCGAGATCGTCACCCATCTCAACCAGGTGGTCGAGGGGGCGCGTATCCGATGAGCGAGACGGTGGTGTTCAGTCAGCTGAGCCGTAAATTTATTGATGAGAACGACGCCACGCCGGATCAGGCGCAGCAGGTGGTCTATTACAGCCTGGCGATTGGCCACCACCTCGGCGTCATCGACTGTCTCGAGGCGGCGCTGAGCTGCCCGTGGGAGGCGTATCTGGCATGGATCGCCACCCTTGAGGCCGGGAGCGCCGCGCGGCGCAAAATGGAGGGCGTGCCGAAGTATGGCGAAATCGTCATCGACAGCAGCCATGTGGCGATGCTGGCCAACGCCTTTGATAAAGCGCAGTCCGCGCAGACCCCGCAGCAGCAGGCGTGGAGTAAAACGATGCTCAGCATGCTGCATGATATTCACCAGGAGAGCGCCATCTATCTGATGGTGAGGAGATTACGTGACTGACGTTTTACTCTGTGTTGGCAACAGCATGATGGGCGACGACGGTGCCGGCCCGCTGCTGGCGGAGATGTGCGCGGCGAACCCGGCCGGCCAGTGGGTGGTCATCGACGGCGGCAGCGCGCCGGAAAACGACATCGTGGCGATCCGCGAATTACGCCCCGAACGCCTGCTGATTGTCGATGCCACCGATATGGGCCTCAACCCCGGCGACATTCGCGTCATCGACCCCGACGACATCGCCGAGATGTTTATGATGACCACCCATAACATGCCGCTCAACTATCTGGTCGATCAGTTGAAAGAGGACGTCGGCGAGGTGATTTTCCTCGGCATTCAGCCGGATATCGTCGGTTTTTATTATCCGATGACCCAGCCGGTAAAAGAAGCTGTTGCCCGGGTGTACCAGCAGCTGGCAGACTGGCAGGGCCAGGGCGGCTTTGCCCGGCTGGAGGCTGAAGACGATTAACCCAGCGGCGAACCGGGCTCTCCGCCGGCGCACGACTGACCTGCCGGGAGCCCCGTTCCCGGCGGCGCCAGCTCAAGATTCTCTATCACTAATTTCCCGGGCGACACCGAGACTCTGACCTGCGTGCCGACCGGAAACCCCGCCTGCTCCAGCCAGTCGCCGTTCAGGTTCAGGGCTGCGTGGCGGGTGTAGCGCCGCGTCTCCCGCGTTTTGCGGTCTTCATGGCGTTTTCTGACATATCCCACGGTTAACTGGCGAATGGCCCTGGCTATCCCTCTGGCTGCGGTAGTGTGCTGTGCGCTCATGATGTGCTCCTTGCTGAAGATACCCCTGTAAAAGTACTGGATAAAATACCAGTTATTGTGAACAGGAGGCAAACCAGAAACTGGAATCAGGCTCGAGAAAAAAGCATGTAATAGATGCAACAGAAAGCAGACGCCCGTCCCCCGTTTATCGCGGGGAATGGGCGCGCGTGGGCGAGGACGCTTAGTCGAGATCGGCGCCGTTGCTGGCTATCACCTTCTGGTACCAGAAGAATGACTTTTTACGCTTACGCGCCAGGGTGCCGTTGCCGGCATCGTCGCGATCGACATAGACAAAGCCGTAGCGCTTGCTCATCTCGCCGGTTGACGCCGAGACCAGATCGATGCAGCCCCAGCTGGTGTAGCCCAGCACCGGAATACCGTCGCCGATAGCGTCGCGCATTGCCCTGATGTGCTCGCGCAGGTAGCTGATGCGATAGTCGTCATTGATGTCGCCATTGGCATCGATCTCATCGCGGGCGCCAAGCCCGTTTTCCACCAGGAACAGCGGTTTCTGATAGCGGTCGTACATCATGTTCATGGTGATACGCAGGCCCAGCGGGTCGATGCCCCAGCCCCATTCGCTGGCCGGGATGTGCGGGTTCTTCAGCGACTTGACGATATTGGCGGCATTGGTGTTGCTGGCGTTCATCTCCGCCGAGGCGCAGCGCGACGCATAGTAGCTAAAGGAGACGAAATCGACGGTGTTTTTGAGGATCTCGTCATCGCCCGGCTGTTTCGCAATCGTGACCCCTTTTTCCCGGAACACCCGCGCGGCCCACACCGGATAGGCGCCGCGCGCCTGGACGTCGATAAAGAACAGATTTTCGCGGTCCTTCTCCAGCGCCATCCACACATCTTCCGGCTTGCAGGAGTAAGGATAGAAATTGCCGCCCGCCAGCATGCAGCCGACCTGATTTTGCGGGTTAATCTCATGGGCGATTTTTGTCGCCAGCGCGCTGGCCACCAGCTCGTGATGCGCGGCCTGGTACTTCACCTGCTCCTGATTTTCACCCTCTTCAAACACCAGCCCGGCGCCGGAGTAGGGGCTGTGCAGCATGATGTTGATTTCATTGAAGGTGAGCCAGTATTTCACCAGACCGTCAAAAGCTTCAAAGCAGGTGCGGGCGTAGTGGCTGAAAAAATCCACCATTTTGCGGTTGCGCCAGGAGCCGTACTCCATCACCAGATGCATCGGCACGTCGAAATGACACAGCGTGACCAGCGGCTCGATACCGTGCTTTTTGCACTCCTCAAACAGTGAGCGATAGAAGGCGATGCCCTGCGGATTCGGCTGCTGCTCGTCGCCGCGCGGGAACAGGCGGCTCCAGGCGATGGAGGTGCGAAAGACGCTGAACCCCATCTCGGCCATCAGGGCAACATCTTCTTTATAGCGATGGTAAAAATCGATCGCCTCATGGCTGGGGTAAAATTCGTCTTCACGCAGCGTAAAGCGCTTCTCCAGGCCTAATTTTACCGGCAGGCGGTGAGCGCCGTGGGGGAGGGTATCCACGGTGGTCAGCCCCTTACCGCCTTCAAGATAAGCGCCTTCAGACTGGTTGGCGGCCAGTGCGCCGCCCCATAAAAATCCCTGTGGGAAACTCGCCATGCATTACCTCATTATCAATTGTGTGTTCAGGCGTGGGATGCCTGGGCCCGGGCCTGGCGCGCTCTGGCGTCGGCAGCGGCCTGTTCAACGGGAATATCTTCAAAGCCGAGGATCAGCGTCAGGGCAAACGACAGCACCACCGACAGCGCCATCACGCCAAATACCCAGACGATAGTCATCGGATTGGCTGGATCGAAAAACTGCACGCTGGTAAACAGCCCTGGCGCCGCCATCGAATGGCTGGCCAGACCGGCGATTCCCGCCACCGCGCCGCAGATAAAGCCGCTGATTAAGCTGGCGATCAGCGGGCGCTTCAGGCGCACCGCCACGCCGTACAGCGCCGGTTCGGAAATCCCGGCCAGAATCGCCGATGCCGCGGCGGCCAGCGCCGTCTGGCGCAGCTCCGGGTTTTTGGTTTTCCACGCCACCGCCAGCGACGATCCGCCCAGCGACAGGTTGGCGCCGATCTCCGATGGCATCACCATGCCCTCTTTGCCGGTTTCGGCGATGGTCTGAATGATGGTTGGCGTAAAGACGCGGTGCATCCCGGTCATCACCAGCAGTGGCCACAGCCCGCCCATGATCGCCACCGACAGCCAGCCGAGATAGCTGTGGATCGTATACACCAGCGCGGAAATGGCGCTACCGATCCAGATGCCCAGCGGGCCAATCAGCAGGATCGCCAGCGGGGCGGCGATCAGCACGATCAGCATCGGCTTAAGGAAGTTTTTCGTCACCGCCGGGGTAATGCGATCCACCCAGCGCTCGATATACGACAGGCACCAGGTCATCACCAGCGCCGGGATCACTGTATAGGTGTATTTCACCGCGGTAACCGGAATAAAGGCGAATTCAACGTGTTCGCCCTGGGCGGCTTTGGCCATCAATTCGATAAACCCGGGATGCACCAGCACCCCGGCGATGGCGATAGCCAGCGACATATTGGTTTTGAATTTCACCGCCGCGGAGGCGGCCACCATCAGCGGCAGGAAGAAAAACGCGCCGTCGCCGATAAGCGTCAGGAGGGTCAGCGTCGGTGAGCCTTTCGGCAACGCGCCGCTCATCTCGAGGATCATTGCCAGCAGCTTGACCATCGATCCGCCGATAATCGCCGGGATCAGCGGCGACATGGTGCCGATCAGCGCGTCAAGGATCCCGGCGCCGATGCGTTTCAGGGTTAGCGGCGCTTTGCCCTGCGGCTCAGCCGGGCGCAGGTCGCCAGGCAGCAGATTCACCACCTCGCGGTAGGCCTGGGAAACGGTATTGCCGATGATCACCTGGCACTGGTTATCGCTGCGCACAACGCCGAGTACCCCGGTCAGGCCTTTCAGGGTGGGGCTATCGACCTTTTCGTCGTCTTTGACCACGAAGCGCAGACGGGTCATGCAGTGGGTCACGGCGGCGACGTTATCGACTCCGCCGATTGCCGCGACTATCTGTTGCGCCAGGGCTGCATAATTTTTCGACATCGGATTTTATCCTGTTTATCAATAGGGTACTGATCTGCTACCGCGCCGCATCGCCGGGCGATACCATGTTTATATAGGAAACCGGTTCCACAAAATCATGGTGAGTTTCATTTGATTGCACAAGGAATAAAAAAAGATGATCTCAATTTTGTGATTTTGATCGCGAAGCGTCGCCGTGAGCCGGATCGCGGTGGTGAACAGGGGAATGCTGTAAAAGCGGGAAACGTGCAGTACACTGCCTGCAACTTTTGCAACAGGAAGAATCACATGGCAACGATGCTGGAGGTCGCAAAGCGCGCGGGGGTATCGAAGGCAACCGTTTCGCGGGTACTGTCGGGCAACGGCTATGTCAGTCAGGAGACCAAAGACCGGGTGTTTAAGGCGGTGGCGGAGAGCGGCTACCGGCCTAATCTGCTGGCGCGCAACCTGGCGACTAAAACGACGCAAACCCTGGGCCTGGTGGTGACCAACACCCTGTACCACGGCGTCTATTTCAGCGAGCTGCTGTATCACGTGGCGCGGATGACGGAAGACAAGGGACGACAGCTGATCCTGGCCGACGGCAAGCACAGCGCGCAAGAGGAGCGGGAGGCGATCCAGTACCTGCTGGATCTGCGCTGCGATGCGATCATCATCTACCCGCGCTTTCTCACCGTTGACGAGATGGACGAGATCGTTGAGAACCACTCGCAGCCGATCATGGTGCTTAACCGCCGCCTGCGTCGCCACGCCAGCCACTGTGTCTGGTCCGATCAAAAAGCCTCGGCGATGCGGGTGGTGGAGCGGCTGATTGCGCTTGGCCATCGCGATATCGCCTTTATTACCGGCTCCCTTGACTCACCCACCGGCGTCGAACGCCTTGCCGGCTACAAAGACGCGCTGGCTGGCCATGGCGTCGCCCTGAACGAGGCGCTCATCGCGGAGGGGCGCTGGACGCCGGAAACCGGCGCGGCGGCGGTGGAGATCCTGCGTCAGCGCGGGGTGACCTACAGCGCGCTGGTGGCGAGCAATGACGATATGGCGATCGGAGCGATGAAGCAGCTTCACCAGCTGGGCGTTAAGGTTCCGGATCAGGTCTCGGTGGTGGGGTTTGATGATATTGTGCTGGCGCCGTATATGGTGCCGTCGCTCGCCAGCGTTCGGGTACCGGTGACGGAGATGATTAAAGAGAGCATCAATCGGCTGATATTTATGCTGGATGGTGGGGAGTTCAACTTTCAGCAGAGCTTCCCCGGGGCGTTAATTGAGCGTGATTCACTGGTGGCGGGTCCCTGTGCCTGACGTCGTCAGCTGTCATCGTCACTACTGACGATGACAGCAAATATTCGATTTAATTCTCTTAACTATCAATGATATAAAAACTGGAACGTATTATGCATACTCCGGCGCCTAACCTTCTTACTGCTGGAGAAATGGATGAACCGTTTCATTATCGCCGATGCGAGCAAATGTATCGGCTGTCGCACTTGCGAAGTGGCCTGCGTGGTGTCCCATCAGGAACATCAGGATTGCGCCGCCCTGACGCCTCACACCTTTCAACCGCGTATTCACGTGATCAAAGGGGTCAATGTCTCCACGGCGACCGCCTGCCGTCAGTGTGAAGACGCCCCCTGCGCCAACGTCTGCCCGAACGGCGCCATTAGCCGCGATAAAGGCTTTGTCCATGTGATGCAGGAGCGCTGCATCGGCTGCAAAACCTGCGTTGTTGCCTGCCCGTACGGGGCGATGGAGGTGGTGGTGCGCCCGGTGATCCGCCATAGCGGTGCCGGACTGAACGTCGTGGCGGAAAAAGCCGAAGCCAACAAGTGCGACCTCTGCTTCCACCGCGAGAGCGGCCCGGCCTGCATGGAAGTCTGCCCGACGCACGCCCTGGTGTGCGTTGACCGCAATAAACTCGAGCAGATGAATATCGAGAAACGTCGCCGTACGGCGCTGGCCTGGTAAGTCGTGGCATGAACGGGGTGCAAATCCGCATTCGCGGTAAAGTGCAGGGGGTGGGGTTCCGCCCCTTTGTCTGGCAGCTGGCCCGGACGCAGGCCCGCTGCGGCGATGTCTGTAATGACGGTGACGGCGTCCTCGTGCGGCTGGCCGGGGGCGACGATGGTTTTACTGCCGCTCTGGCTGACCACTGCCCGCCGCTGGCGCGTATCGACAGCACCGACTGCACCCCTTATTGCTGGACGGCCACGCCGAAGGATTTCACCATCCGCGAGAGCGGGGCGGGATGCATGCGCACTCAGATCGTGCCCGATGCCGCGACCTGTCCGGCGTGCCTCGCGGAGATGAACGATCCCCGGGCGCGCCGCTACCGCTACCCCTTTATCAACTGCACCCACTGCGGGCCGCGGTTAACCATTATCCGCGCCATGCCCTACGACCGGCCTTTCACCGCAATGGCGCCGTTCCCGCTCTGTTCCCCTTGTGAGGCGGAGTTCCGCGATCCTGCGGATCGCCGTTTTCACGCCCAGCCGGTGGCCTGCCCCGACTGCGGGCCGCGGCTGGAATGGCGGGCAGAGGGGGAAACGCTGAACAGCGAGGCGGCGCTGCAGGCGGCCATCACGCGGCTGGCGGCAGGCGACATCGTGGCGATAAAAGGCATCGGCGGCTTTCATTTGGCCTGCGATGCCGGTAATCCCGCTGCCGTTGCCACGCTGCGGGCGAGGAAACACCGTCCGGCGAAACCGCTGGCGGTAATGTTGCCGTCAGCGGCGGGCTTACCCGCCGACGCCGCGGCGCTGATGGGCTCCCCGGCGGCGCCCATCGTACTGATTGCTAAAGCGCAGGTCTCCGGCCTGTGTGACAAGATTGCGCCAGGACTTGCGGAAGTAGGGGTGATGCTGCCGTCTAATCCGCTGCAGCATTTGCTTCTGCAGGCCCTGGCGCGCCCCATCGTCATGACCTCCGGCAACCTTAGCGGCCGTCCGCCGGCGTTAAGTAATGCTCAGGCGCTCAACGACTTAGCCGACATTGCCGACGGCTTTCTCTTGCATAATCGCGACATCCTGCAGCGAATGGATGATTCGCTGGTGCGGTCAAGCGGTGAAATGCTGCGCCGCGCCCGGGGCTACGTCCCGGATGCGCTGCCGCTGCCGCCGGGGCTACGAGACATCCCGCCGCTGCTGGCTCTCGGCGCGGATATGAAAAATACCTTCTGCCTGGCGCGCGGCAGCGAAGCGCTGCTGAGCCAGCACTTTGGCGATCTTGGCGAGGAAGGCGTTGAACAGCAGTGGCGCAGCACCCTGCAACTGATGCAAAGCATTTACGCGTTTGTGCCGCAGCGGGTGGTGGTTGATGCCCATCCCGGCTATCGTTCAACGCAGTGGGCGGCGTCCCTGTCGCTGCCGGTGGAGACGGTGCTGCATCACCATGCTCATGCTGCGGCGTGCCTGGCCGAGCACCGCTGGCCGCTTGACGGCGGCGACGTTATCGCCCTGACCCTCGACGGCATCGGCATGGGGGAGAACGGCGCGCTGTGGGGCGGGGAGTGCCTGCGGGTTAACTATCGCCAGTGCGAACATCTTGGCGGGTTGCCGGCCGTCGCGCTGCCGGGCGGTGACCTGGCGGCGCGCCAGCCGTGGCGAAATCTGCTGGCTCAGTGCCTGGCCTTTGTCCCTGACTGGCAGGATTATCCGCAGACCGCCCCCCTCCGCCAGCGCAACTGGCCGCTGCTGGCGCAGGCCATCGATCGCGGCATTAACGCGCCGCGCGCCTCGTCCTGCGGACGGCTGTTTGATGCCGTCGCCTGTGCGCTGGATTGTGCGCCGGAGAGCCTGAGCTATGAAGGCGAAGCAGCCTGTCGGCTGGAGGCGCTGGCCGCCAGCTGCCCCGGCGTCAGCCACCCGGTTACGCTGCCGTGGCGCGACGACGCGCTGGACTTAGCAACCTTCTGGCGACGGTGGCTGAACTGGCAGGCGACCCCGGCGCAGAAAGCCTGGGCCTTCCATGACGCCCTGGCCTGTGGGCTGGCGGCGATGGCCTGCGACTGCGCCACCGCTCGCGGCATCGACACGATAGTTTGCACCGGCGGGGTGCTGCATAACCGCCTGCTGGCGGCGCGATTGACCTTTTATCTGGCGGATTTTACTCTGCTGTTGGCGCAGCAGTTGCCGGCCGGCGACGGCGCAATCGCATATGGTCAGGCGGTGATCGCCGCCGCCCGCGGGCAGGCTCAAGGAACACAACAATGATAATGACAGTTTTACGCCAGCAGCCGCGCGCTGCGGGACTGGTGTTGGGGTTGATCGCGGCAAACTTACTGGCCTGGTGCTGGGCGCTGCAGGCCTTTGGCGACAGCGGCGCGCTGATGGCCGCCAGCCTGCTGGCCTGGGGCTACGGCCTGCGCCACGCGGTGGATGCCGACCACATCGCGGCGATTGATAACGTGACCCGCAAGATGATGCAGCAGGGGCGGCGGCCATTCGCTGTCGGGGCCTGGTTCTCGCTGGGCCACTCATCGATTGTGGTGCTGGCCTCGGCGGCGATTGCCGCGACCGCCACGGCCTTCAGCGCGCAGATGAGCTGGCTGCATGACACCGGTAGCGTCATCGGCACCGCCGTGTCGGCCCTGTTTTTACTGGCGATGGCCTTTATCAACCTGGTGATTTTACGCAGCGTGTGGCGCAGCTTTCGGGCGTGGAAGCGCGGTGAGAAGGTGAGCGACGAAATCGTCAGCGGCGGCGGGGTGATGAGCTGGCTGTTTGGTAAAACCTTCCGTCTGGTCAGCCGCAGCTGGCAGATGTACCTGGTCGGCTTCCTGTTCGGCCTCGGTTTTGATACCGCTACCGAAATCGGCGTGCTGGGTATCTCCGCCGCCGGCGCGTCGAGCGGGATTTCCGTCTGGTCGATTATGGTCTTCCCGGCGCTGTTCGCCAGTGGTATGGCGCTGGTGGATACCCTCGATAACGTGCTGATGGTCGGCGCCTACGGCTGGGCGTTCAGCAAACCGCAGCGCAAGCTCTATTACAATATGACCATCACCGGCACCTCGGTGGTGGTGGCGCTGTTTATCGGCGGCCTGGAAGCGCTGGGCCTGCTAATGGATAAGTTTGCGCTCAGTGGCGGGATATGGCGCTGGGTGGGGATGTTAAACGATAACCTTGGCGATGCCGGATTTGTGGTGGTCGGGTTGTTTGTCGCCTGTTGGGCGCTGTCGGTGCTTAACTACCGCTGGCGCGGCTACGACAATCTGGCGCGTTAGCTGCAGCATTTTCCCGGCTTGCGCTGCGCTAAGCCGGGCTACCCTACCTGCCCGGCGGCGCTGCTCTGCGCAGGCTGACCCAGGTCCTGGTGAGGCATCGCTCTGCGTCAATAATCTCAATTACTTAACTCATTGAAAAATTATTATTTTTTATCAAATCTTCATTTTCCCTCGTTTTAACGACCCGAAGCATCTGTGATTCACGTCTTATTTACATCATTTAAACCATTCGT
>NZ_PJDK01000110.1:0-13350 GCF_002837615.1 Klebsiella sp. X1-16S-Nf21 | reverse complement strand
AGTAACGGCGGTTAAGAATGCGGAACCGGTGTTTGCTGCGCCGCAGACGGCGGGCGCTGGGTACATCGCTGGAGAAGAAGACCGACATCGCCAGCTGCAGATTGCTGAGCAGCAGATCGTACAGCGCATCCAGCTCCTTTAACCCTTCCACCGAGAAGGCGCGCCGCGCCGCCAGCGATTTATCGGCGATCTCGCTGCCCATCCGCTCGACGATATCGGACGCCTGCTCGAGGTTTAGCGACATCTCAATGATTTCCGCCCAGCGCCGGGACTCCTCCTCCGCCAGCTCATCCTTTGGCATTCGCGCCAGATAGAGCTTAATGGCGGTGTAGAGCACGTTGATATCGTCCGCCATACGACGTAGCTCTTTCTCCTGACGCGGTTCGCCATGCATCACTTTATGCAGGCTCCCCAGCATCTGCTCCATCGCATCTCCAATGCGCAGCGTCTCGCGCGCGGCATTGGCCAGCGCCAGCGCTGGCGTATCCAGCGCCGACGGGTCAAGATGCTTGGGTTTCAGCTGGTTATCCAGCTCGGGCTCATCGCGGATCATACGCTGGCACAGCTTCGCCATCGGTCCGGCAAAGGGCACCATCGCGATGCAGCGCAGCAGGTTATAAAAGACGTGGAAGTAGATAACCAGCTCAGACTCCGCCAACGGCAGCTTGTGCATCGCCGCGGCCAGCGGATGGACGAATGGCAGAATAATCAGGCTCCCCACCAGCTTAAACAGCAGGCTACCCAGCGCCACGCGGCGCGCCGCCGCGTTTGCCGCGCTGTTGTTGAGCATCGCCAACAGCCCGGAGCCCAGGTTGGCGCCAATTACCAGGCACAGCGCCACCGGGAAGGAGATTGCTCCCGCCGCAGTCAGCGTCGCCGTCAGCAGCACCGCCGCCAGGCTGGAGTAGCTGATGATCGCGAATACGGCGCCAATTAAGGCATCCAGCATGATATCGCCGGTCAGCGAGGCGAAAATCACCTGCACACCGTTGGCCTGGGTGATGGGGTTCACGGCCTGCACAATCAGCTCCAGGGCCAGCAGGATCAGCCCCAGACCAATCCCCACCCGCCCCAGCTGCCCGGCGCGGGTTTGCTTGCGGCCAAGGAAGAAGATCACCCCGATAAAAATGAGTAGCGGCGATAGCCACGACAGGTCGAAGGTCAGCACCCTCGCCATCAGCGCCGTCCCGACGTCGGCCCCCAGCACCATTACCAGCGCTGGCGTCAGGCCCACCAGATCCTGGGCGACAAACGAGGTCACCAGCATGGTGGTGGCATTGCTGCTTTGCACCAGCGCAGTGACGCCAAGACCCGCGCAGAAGGCGAGCGGCTTTTTCTCTACGCTGCTACTGAGAACGGTACGCAGGCGAGCGCCATAGACGCGCATCACCCCGGTACGCACAATATGCGTGCCCCACACCAGCAGAGCAACCGCGGACAACAGGTGTAGCAGAGTTAACACGGAATCAGCTTCTCCTTATCATTATAGGTTTTCCGAAGATCAGGAACCTCTCTCAGTATAAGGGGTTAACCTCAATAAAGAGACAAGGCGCTCACAGAGCGCCTTGTTTGTTGTAAGGAAAGGTGACGATTTAGTCGGCATCATAGCCCAGATTAGGCGCTAACCAGCGTTCGACTTCCGCCGGGGTCATCCCTTTACGCAGCGCGTAGTCTTCGACCTGGTCGCGCTGGATCTGCGCCACGGCGAAGTACTTGCTGTCCGGATGGCTGAAGTACCAGCCGGAAACCGATGCCCCGGGCCACATGGCGAACGATTCGGTCAGCTTCATGCCGGTATGGGCTTCGACGTCCAGCAGCTGCCAGATGGTGCCTTTTTCGGTGTGCTCCGGACAGGCCGGATACCCCGGCGCCGGACGGATCCCCTGGTAATTCTCGCGAATAAGTTCCTCATTGCTGAGGTTCTCATTGGCCGCATACCCCCAGTAGACCTTGCGCACTTTCTCATGCAGATACTCGGCGAAGGCTTCCGCCAGACGATCGGCGATGGCCTTGATCATGATCTTGTTATAGTCATCATGCTGCGCTTCATAGGCGTCCGCCAGCGCGTCCTCTTCCAGGCCGCCGGTCACGGCAAAGGCGCCGATGTAGTCCGCCTTGCCGCTCAGCTTCGGCGCGACAAAATCGGCGAGGCAGTAGTTCGCGAAGCCGACCTTTTCCGTCTGCTGACGCAGATGATGGCTCACCGTCAGCACGTGGGTGCGGGTTTCATCGCGATAAATTTCAATATCGTCGCCCACGCGGTTGGCCGGGAACAACCCGACCACGCCGCGCGGGTTCAGGGTTTTCTCTGCGCTGAGTTTATCTAACAAATCGTTGGCGTCTTTGAACAGGCGCTGTGCCTCTTCGCCCACCACTTCATCTTCCAGAATCCGCGGGTATTTACCCGCCAGCGACCAGGTCATGAAGAACGGCGTCCAGTCGATGTAGTTGCGCAGCGTCTCGATGCTCGCTTCCACCTCCTGTACCCCCAGGCGATGGGCCACCGGCGGCGTGTAGCTCTCCCAGTCGAAGGCCAGATCGTTTTCCCGCGCCGCGGCCAGGGTCACCGGCGGCGTGCGCGGTTTTTTACGCCCATGCTGAATACGCACGGTCTCATACTCTTTACGCGTGCGGGCGACAAAATCATCGCGCTGCGTATCCGAGAGCAGCGCAGCCACCACCCCGACGGTGCGCGAGGCGTTCTGTACGTAAACGGTCGGGCCACTGTAGTTCTGCTCGATTTTCACCGCCGTATGCGCTTTCGAGGTAGTCGCGCCACCGATCAGCAGCGGGATGGTAAAGCCCTGGCGCTCCATCTCTTTCGCCACGTTAACCATCTCGTCCAGTGACGGAGTAATCAGCCCGGAAAGGCCGATCAGATCCGCATTGACCTCTTTGGCGGTTTTGAGAATTTTATCTGCCGGGACCATCACGCCAAGATCGATAATTTCGTAGTTATTGCACTGCAGCACCACGCCGACGATATTTTTACCGATGTCGTGAACGTCGCCTTTTACGGTGGCAATCACCATTTTGCCGTTACTGGAGCCCTGTTCTTTGCTGGCTTCGATATAAGGTTCGAGGTAGGCCACCGCCTGTTTCATCACGCGAGCGGATTTCACCACCTGCGGCAGGAACATTTTACCTTCGCCGAACAGGTCGCCGACCACGTTCATGCCGTCCATCAGCGGCCCTTCAATCACCTCAATCGGGCGGGCAGCCTGCTGACGCGCTTCTTCGGTGTCCTGTTCGATAAATTCGGTAATGCCCTTCACCAGCGAATATTCGAGACGCTTTTTCACGTCCCAACTGCGCCATTCCGCCTGCTGAGCATTCGCGCCGTCGTCCGCTTTGCTGCCGCGATATTTTTCCGCCAGCTCAAGTAACCGTTCGGTACTGTCATCGCGGCGGTTAAGGATCACATCTTCGACCGCGTCGCGCAGCTCGCCCGGCAGATCGTCGTAAATCGCCAGCTGGCCGGCGTTGACGATCCCCATATCCATGCCGTTACGGATCGCGTAGTAGAGGAACACGGCGTGGATCGCCTCACGTACCGGGTCATTACCGCGGAACGAGAACGACACGTTGGAGACGCCGCCGGAGATCAGCGCATGCGGCAGCTCGCGTTTGATGTCTTCGCAGGCGCCGATAAAGTCCTGCGCATAGTTATTGTGCTCTTCGATACCGGTCGCTACCGCAAAGATATTGGGATCAAAGATGATATCTTCTGGCGGGAAGCCGACCTCTTCAGTGAGAATTTTGTAAGCGCGACGGCAAATCTCAATTTTGCGTTCGCGGGTGTCGGCCTGGCCCACTTCGTCAAAGGCCATCACCACTACCGCGGCGCCATAACGGCGAACCAGCTTCGCATGGTGGATAAAAGGTTCAACGCCCTCTTTCATCGAAATCGAGTTAACAATGCCTTTGCCCTGAATGCATTTCAAACCCTTTTCAATGACTTCCCACTTGGAGGAGTCGATCATGATCGGCACGCGGGCAATGTCCGGCTCGCCGGCAATCAGGTTGAGGAAGCGCACCATCGCCGCTTCCGCGTCGAGCATCCCCTCATCCATGTTGATATCGATAATCTGCGCGCCGCTTTCGACCTGCTGACGGGCAACGTCCAGCGCTTCGCTGTACTTCTCTTCTTTGATCAAGCGCTTAAATTTCGCCGAGCCGGTGACGTTGGTACGTTCGCCGACGTTAACGAACAGGCTGTCGTCGCCGATGTTCAGCGGCTCCAGGCCGGCGAGGCGGCAGGCCACCGGCAGTTCCGGCAACTGGCGCGGCGGTAAACCGGCCACCGCCCGGCTCATAGCGGCAATATGCTCCGGGGTCGTACCGCAGCAGCCGCCGACGATATTGAGGAAACCGGCTTCCGCCCATTCGCGAATTTGCGTCGCCATGGTGTCGGCATCCAGATCGTATTCACCGAAGGCGTTGGGCAGACCGGCGTTCGGGTGCGCCGTGACGTAGCATTCGGCGATGCGCGACAGCTCCTGGACATACTGCCGCAGTTCGTCCGGCCCGAGGGCGCAGTTCAGACCAAACGATAAGGCTTCGGCGTGACGCAGCGAGTTATAAAAGGCTTCGGTGGTCTGTCCGGAAAGCGTGCGGCCGGACGCATCGGTGATGGTGCCGGAGATCATCAGCGGCAGGTCAACGCCCAGCGCCTCCAGCTCCTCTTTCACCGCATAGATGGCCGCCTTGGCGTTCAGAGTATCAAATACCGTTTCAATCAGGATCAGATCCACGCCACCTTCCACCAGCGCCCGGGTGGATTCGCGATAGGCAGCCACCAGCTGGTCAAAGGTAATATTACGGAACGCCGGATCGTTCACATCAGGCGAAATAGAGGCGGTACGGTTGGTCGGGCCAAGCACGCCCGCGACGTAGCGCGGTTTTTCCGGCGTGCGGGCCGTCCAGGCGTCGGCGCTGGCGCGGGCCAGCTTCGCCGCGGCAAAGTTGATCTCGGCCGACAGGGATTCCATCTGGTAATCCGCCATCGCGATGGTCGTCGAGTTAAAGGTGTTGGTCTCAATGATATCCGCACCGGCCTCGAAGTAGGCGTCGTGGATCTCGCGGATCACCTCGGGCTTGCTGAGCACCAGCAGGTCGTTGTTGCCTTTCAGGTCGCACGGCCAGTCAGCAAAGCGCTCACCGCGAAAGTCCTGCTCACTCAGACGATAGCCCTGGATCATGGTGCCCATGCCCCCATCCAGAACCAGAATACGTTCTTTTAACTGCTGATGCAGTTGCTCAACTTTGCTGCTCACACTTGCTCCCGACAACGCTCAACTCAGGCCAAATAGCCAACAAACCATACTGGCATAAACCACCGGAGCGGAAAAGACAACAACAGGCAATATGAGACATGTTCAGCTTCACTCCTCCGATGAGTCCGGTTGTGATTGCATTATCGCCAAATAAAACGAAAATCATTTCCACGATACAGAAAAAGGAGTCCGCGATGGCCACTACCCCCGTTCCCGCGAAACGCGGCAGAAAACCCGCGGCTGCCACCGCCCAGCAGGCTGGCGGTCAGGTTCAGTCGCTGACCCGCGGCCTGAAATTGCTCGAATGGATTGCCGAGTCCCACAGCAGCGTCGCGCTAACCGAGCTGGCGCAGCAGGCGGGTCTGCCCAACTCCACCACCCACCGCCTGCTGACCACCATGCAGCAGCTGGGCTTCGTCCGCCAGGTGGGCGAGCTGGGCCACTGGGCCGTCGGGGCGCATGCCTTCGTGGTCGGCAGCAGCTTTCTGCAAAGCCGCAATCTGCTGGCGATTGTCCACCCGATCCTGCGCCAGCTGATGGAAGATTCCGGTGAAACGGTGAATCTGGCGGTGCTTGACCAGAGCGACCACCAGGCGATCATTATCGACCAGGTGCAGTGCACCCAGCTGATGCGTATGTCGGCGCCGATCGGCGGTAAGCTGCCGATGCACGCCTCCGGCGCCGGGAAGGCGTTTCTCTCGCAATTAAGCGAAGAGCAGGTCACCAGCCTGCTGCACCGTAAAGGGCTGCATGCCTATACGCATGCCACGCTGGTCTCGCCGCTGCATCTGAAGGAAGATTTAGCGCAGACCCGCAAGCGGGGCTACTCTTTCGATGACGAGGAGCACGCGCTCGGCCTGCGCTGCGTCGCCGCCTGCATTTATGATGAACATCGCGAACCGTTCGCGGCAATCTCCATCTCCGGGCCGATTTCACGCATGACCGATGACCGGGTGACCGAGCTGGGCGCGCTGGTGATCAAAGCGGCGAAGGAAGTGACGCTGGCGTATGGCGGGGTTAAATAAAAAAATGCCCCACTGGGGCATTTTAAGTAGGCCTGATAAGCGTAGCGCCATCAGGCAGATCGGCGCACCCTGCCGGATGGCGGCGTAAACACCTTATCCGGCCTACTGTCAGCGCCATAGCGCACGCTAAAACGCTGCTTGCGCCGGTAGGCGTAAACATCTTCCACATGGCCGTTTTTAATCCGCGTCTGCAGCTCGCGCCAGTAGTCCGCGCGCAGCAGGTCGGCATGCATCTCCTCAAACAGCGGCCCAACGCGCGGGTCGGCGCACAGCCAGTGGCGGAACTCCTCCGGAAACACATCCCCCGGCGAAACGCTGTACCACGGCTCGCTGGCCAGCTCATCTTCCGGATAGCGCGGCGGCGGGATCTGGCGGAAATTCACCTCTGTCATATAGCAAATTTCGTCATAGTCGTAGAACACCACCCGGCCATGGCGGGTGACACCGAAGTTTTTAAACAGCATATCGCCGGGAAAGATGTTGGCGGCGGCCAGCTGGCGGATAGCATTGCCATACTCTTCTACCGCATCACGCAATGCCTGGCCGTTAACCTGCTCCAGCCACAGGTTGAGCGGCACCATTCGCCGTTCAATATACAGATGACTGATGACGATGCGGTCGCCGAGATCGGTAAGTTTGTTCCCCGCTTCCGCCTGCAACAGCGCCAGCAGCGCCGGCGCGATTTGCCGTTTATCCAGCACGAAATTTTCAAACTCCTGGGTATCCGCCATCCGCCCGACGCGGTCGTGTTCCTTTACCAGCTGATAGCAGGCGCGCACGTGGGCAGCGGTCACCTCTTTCTGCGGCGCGAAGCGGTCTTTGATCACCTTAAACACCCGGTCAAACCCCGGCAGGGTAAACACCAGCATCACCATCCCGCGAATGCCCGGCGCTTCAATAAACTGCTCATCGCAGCGAGTAATGTAGTGTAAATATTCGCGATAGCTTTCGGTTTTGGCGTGCTTCTGACAGCCAATCGCCATGTACAGCTCGGCCGTCGTTTTGCCCGGCAGGATCTCACGCAGCCATTCCACCAGAGCGCCGGGCAACGGCGCATAAACCATAAAATAGGAACGCGCGAAGCCAAAAACGATGCTTGCTTCGGCATGGGTGGTCAGGCAGGTGTCAACAAACAGCTCACCCTCATCGCTGCGGTGGATCGGCAGCAAAAAAGGCAGCGTCGCCATCGGCATGACCAGTTTGCCCACCAGCCAGGCGGCTTTATTCCGGTAGAACAGCTCATTGGCGACCTGCAGATGACAGGTGGCGAGCAGTTCCTCCCCCAGCGCCTCCTGCAGACTGGCAATGATATAGCCGATATCCCGCGCTTTGTTCTGCCACGGCAGCCGCAACGGCAAATCGGACAGTACTTTGCCCAGCAGGTGGGACCAGCCGCGTTCCGGAAAGAAATCTTTCGCCAGCGGTCGCGGTAGGGTGCGAAAGGGACGCTCGGGCTGCGAACTGAAAATAAAGAGCCGCTCGGGGGTCAGCGAGCGGTGGTCAAACAGTCGGCAGTAGACCGAATTGAAAAAGCTCTCGGCAATTTCAAAGCGAGGGTAATCCGGCAACAGTTGGGTGTACTGCTGTTTCACCCGCAGAAGAAAATCGACGTCGGTACTTTTCCCTTCGGTAATGCAGCGCAGCTGCTCTACCACCAGGCCAACATGGTGATCGTAGAGATGGATACGCTGCTTCATCGCCTGCTGTACGGCGTGCCAGTCAGCCTGTTCAAAGCGCTGCTGCGCGCCGGAGGTCACCTCCAGGAAACGCCCGTACTGGGCGTCGAATCCCTGTAAAATGGTTTGGGCAATCAGTAGTTCCAGGCCACGCGTCATCGCTTTCCCCCATCCGGCACCACGTCATGCCGGATGGCGCGCTCGCTTATCCGGCCTGCATCCCTTCCCAGGCCCGGTCAGCGTCGCGCCGCCGGGCATGGCTCAAAACTGATCTTCTTCGGTCGAGCCGGTCAGCGCCGTCACCGATGAGGCGCCGCCCTGGATAATGGTAGTGACTTTGTCGAAGTAGCCAGTGCCCACCTCCTGCTGGTGCGAGACGAAGCTATAGCCTTCCGGCGCGGCAGCGAATTCCGGCTGCTGCACTTTCTCAACATAGTGGCGCATCCCCTCACCCTGAGCGTAGGCATGGGCGAGGTCGAACATGTTGAACCACATGCTGTGGATCCCGGCGAGGGTAATAAACTGGTATTTGTATCCCATGTCCGACAGCTGCTGCTGGAAGCTGGCGATGGTTTTATCATCGAGATTTTTCTTCCAGTTAAACGACGGCGAGCAGTTATAGGCCAGCAGTTTGCCCGGGAAACGCGCATGGATAGCCTCAGCAAAGCGGCGCGCCTGCTCAAGATCCGGTTTCGACGTTTCGCACCACACCAGATCCGCATACGGCGCATAAGCCAGCCCGCGACTGATCGCCTGCTCGATCCCGGCGTGGGTGCGGAAGAACCCTTCGCTGGTGCGATCCCCGGTAATAAACTCACGATCGTACGGATCGCAGTCAGAGGTAATTAAATCGGCCGCATCGGCATCGGTACGGGCGATCACCAGCGTCGGGACCCCCATCACGTCGGCTGCCAGACGCGCCGCCACCAGCTTCTGAATCGCCTCCTGGGTCGGGACCAGCACTTTACCGCCCATATGACCGCACTTCTTCACTGACGCCAGCTGATCTTCGAAGTGAACCGCCGCTGCACCGGCTTCAATCATCGATTTCATCAGCTCAAAGGCGTTAAGGACGCCGCCAAAACCGGCCTCCGCATCCGCCACGATCGGCAGGAAGTAGTCGATATAACGCGGATCGTTCGGTTCAATCCCGACCGACCACTGGATCTGATCGGCACGACGGAAAGTGTTGTTGATCCGATCCACCACCGCCGGTACCGAGTTGGCCGGATACAGCGATTGATCCGGATACATGCTGGACGCCAGGTTAGCATCCGCCGCCACCTGCCAGCCGGAGAGATAAATGGCTTCGATACCCGCCTTCGCCTGCTGCAAGGCCTGGCCGCCGGTCAGCGCGCCGAGACTGTTGACGTACCCTTTTTTCGCCTCACCGTGCAGCAGACGCCACATTTTCGCCGCGCCAAGCTGCGCCAGCGTGCATTCCGGATTCACCGAGCCGCGTAACTTCACCACCTCTTCCGCGCTGTACGGGCGGGTAATGCCTTCCCAGCGCGGGTTCGTCCACTCTTTATTTAATTCTTCGATTTGTTGGGTACGGGTTTTCATGTGCAGATGCTCCATATAATTTCCTGGCTCCCCAGGCGCATTGGTGAAGGACTAAATGGCGAACCACACCATCTGGCGATCAGGCCAGCAGGCGGTAGCCCGGTAATGTCAGAAAATCAATTAGCTCGTCGGAGGTGGTGATCTGCTCCATCAGTCGCGCCGCATCGTCAAAGCGGCCGTGGCTGAAACGGTGCTCTCCCAGCTCCTCCTGAATCACCATCAGCTCTTCCGCCAGCCACTGGCGGAACAGCGCCTTCGTGACCGGGGTGCCGTCGTTCAGGGTTTTCTGATGATGGATCCACTGCCAGATAGAGGTGCGCGAGATCTCGGCCGTCGCGGCGTCTTCCATCAGGCCATAAATCGGGACGCAACCGTTGCCGGAGATCCAGGCTTCGATGTACTGCACCGCCACGCGAATGTTGGCGCGCATCCCGGCTTCCGTGCGCTCGCCCTCGCAGGGGGCCAGCAGCTGTTCGGCGGTAATTGGCGCATCCGCGCTCCGGGTGACCGAGAGCTGATTCGGCTTATCGCCCAGTACGCGGTTAAACACCGCCATAGCGGTATCCGCCAGCCCCGGGTGGGCAATCCAGGTGCCATCGTGACCATTGTTCGCCTCCAGCTCTTTATCGGCGGTGACTTTGCTCAGCACCTGACGGTTACGTTCGGCATCTTTGCTCGGGATAAACGCCGCCATGCCGCCCATCGCAAACGCACCGCGTTTGTGGCAGGTCTTAATCAACAACCGTGAGTAGGCGCTGAGGAACGGTTTATCCATCGTCACCACCTGACGGTCAGGCAACACGCGGTCCGGATGGTTTTTCAGCGTTTTGATATAGCTGAAGATGTAGTCCCAACGGCCGCAGTTCAGGCCAACAATATGGTCGCGCAGCGCATGCAGGATCTCATCCATCTGGAACACCGCTGGCAGCGTCTCAATCAGCAGCGTGGCCTTGATGGTGCCGCGCGGCAGGTCAAAGCGATCTTCCGTAAAGCTAAAGACATCGTTCCACCATGCCGCCTCCTGCCAGGCCTGGGTTTTTGGCAGATAGAAGTAGGGACCGCTCCCCTTCGCCAGCAGCGCCTGGTAGTTATGAAAAAAATAGAGCGCAAAATCGAACAGACTGCCGGGGATGGCCTCATTACGCCAGGTGACGTGCTTTTCCGGCAGGTGCAGGCCGCGCACACGGCATACCAGCACAGCGGGATTGGGCTGCAGCTGGTAGATTTTGCCGGCCTCGTTGGTGTAGCTAATAGTCCCGTTCACGGCATCACGCAGGTTAATTTGGCCATCAATGACTTTACGCCAGTCAGGCGCCAGCGAATCCTCAAAGTCCGCCATAAAGACTTTGACGTTGGCATTCATCGCGTTAATGACCATTTTGCGTTCAACGGGACCGGTGATTTCAACACGGCGATCCTGCAAATCCGCCGGGATACCGCGGATGGTCCAGTTTCCATTTCTAATGGAAGCGGTTTCCGAAATAAAGTCAGGAAGTACACCTTGATCAATGGCCTGCTGCTGCTGCTGACGCGCGGCCAGTAGCTTATTACGCGCCGGCGCAAAGCGGCTCACCAGTTCCGTCAGAAATTCTACCGCCTCAGGCGTTAAGATCTGCTTCTCCTGCTCGCCATAGGGCTGACTAAAGGCCAGTTCATCGGTGATTGTCGCCTGCTGCGTCATTGTGCTGTTCCTCTTGGTTGATCCGCTGGAAGCGAGCGAGAGATCGTTGTGTAGTTTTCGCTCAGCACAATTAAGACTACTCAATTAATTTTCAAAATCAAAAACAATTTCCATTTTAATTTTAAAATAGAGTTAACATATTGATAACAATGCAATTAAAGTTATCATTGAGCATGAAGTGAATTTCGGAAATAAAAAAGGCACCCGAAGGTGCCAGAGGCAAAGTGCTGAAACGCTTTAGGATCGTTTCGTGTAGAGTATTACTCCAGTGTAGGATTCATATGGCGCAGATCGTATGGTGTAATCTGGTAGACATAATAGTTAAGCCAGTTAGCAAACAGCAGATTGCCGTGGCTCCGCCAGGTGGCGCGCGGTTTGTTCTGCGGGTCGTTTTGCGGAAAATAGTTGTAAGGAACCTCTGGATTCAAACCGGCTTCCACATCGCGGAAATATTCGCTTGCCAGGGTATTGGCATCGTACTCCGGGTGGCCGGTAACAAAGGCGATGCGCTTATCTTTGCTGGCAAACAAATACGCATCGCCCTCTTCCGTCTCCGCGAGGATCTCGAGATCGGTGTAGTCGCGGATAAGTCCCGCCGGAAAATCAGCATAGCGTGAGTGCGGGGCCAGGAAAGAGTCGTCGAAACCGCGGGTCAGTAAGGCGTGTGGATGCAGAATATGGTGTTCATAAACGCCAGAAATCTTTTCGGCGCGGGTCTGCTTCGGAATGCCGTACAGAATATTCAGCGCGGCCTGAACCGCCCAACAGACGAACAACGTGGAGGTGACGTGATCCTTCGCCCACTCCAGCACCTGTTTGATCTGTGGCCAGTAAGCAACATCGTTAAACTCAACCAGGCCTAAGGGGGCACCGGTGACAATCAGGCCATCAAAGTTCTGATCGCAGATCTCATCGAAATTGCAGTAAAAGTTATTCAGATGCTCCGCCGGCGTATTACGCGACTCACGCGCATCAATACGCAACAACTGGATGTCCACCTGCAGCGGAGAGTTCGACAGCAGACGCAGGAACTGATTTTCCGTCTCGATTTTCTTCGGCATCAGGTTGAGGATTAACACCTTCAGGGGGCGAATTTCCTGAGTCGTTGCACGTGTTGTCGTCATCACAAAGACGTTTTCATTGCGCAAGAAACTGACGGCTGGTAGCTCGTCCTGCACCCGAATTGGCATAACTGTATTACCTCATAGCATACGTATAAACGTTTAGACATCCAGATAGCTGAAGATAACCAGGAATCGGGTGAATGTCGAGTCTGCATGTTCACGGTGAGAAAATTTCACGGCGCGCATTGAGTTAGAATATAAGAATGAAGAAAAGGAGAAACTATGGTTATTAGCATCCGCCGTTCCCGGCCAGATGAAGGGGATAAACTGATTGCGATATGGTGTCGGTCGGTCGACGCCACGCACGATTTTCTGTCAAAAGCGTATCGAAAGGAGCTGGAGGAGATGGTACGCGCATTTTTACCGGAGGCTCCGCTGTGGGTGGCGGCTAACACCCAGGACCAGCCGATCGCCTTTATGCTGCTTACCGGAGAGCATATGGATGCGCTGTTCGTCGATCCGGATGTCCGCGGCTGCGGCGTGGGGAAATTGCTGATTGAGCATGCCCTGTCGTTAACGCCAAAGCTGACGACGAATGTGAATGAGCAGAATGAACAAGCGGTCGGGTTTTATCAGAGGATGGGTTTTAACGTAACAGGGCGTACTGAGACGGACGATCTGGGGCAACCGTATCCGTTATTGAATTTGATACATGAGCAGCAGGCTGAAGCAGATTAAGATTGACGTCGCAACTGCTGACCCTTAGGCAGGGGCCTCCCCGGAGGCGGTGCTGCGCACCTTGTCCGGGCTACAGGTCGTGCAGGGCGGGTGCGAATCCGTAGCCCCGGTAAGCGCAGCGCCACCGGGGAGACATACCGGCACGGTTGCCGGACCACTGAAACGCAAAAAGCCCATCCGGCAGGATGGGCTCTTCACTTGTTTGATGCCTGGCAGTTTATGGCGGGCGTCCTGCCCGCCACCCTCCGGGCCGTTGCTGCGCAACGTTCAAATCCGCTCCCGGCGGATTTGTCCTCCTCAGGAGAGCGCTCACCGACAGACAAC
>NZ_PJDK01000010.1:0-99071 GCF_002837615.1 Klebsiella sp. X1-16S-Nf21 | reverse complement strand
AGTGGACGCATCACTGGTGTTCGGGTTGTCATGCCAATGGCACTGCCCGGTAGCTAAATGCGGAAGAGATAAGTGCTGAAAGCATCTAAGCACGAAACTTGCCCCGAGATGAGTTCTCCCTGAGACTATAAGTCTCCTGAAGGAACGTTGAAGACGACGACGTTGATAGGCCGGGTGTGTAAGCGCAGCGATGCGTTGAGCTAACCGGTACTAATGAACCGTGAGGCTTAACCTTACAACGCCGAAGCTGTTTTGGCGGATTTGAGAGAAGATTTTCAGCTCTGATTCAGAGTCCGAAGGATTTTGCGCTGAGACAAGGCGGCAAACGAGGCGATGGAAGGAGCATACATAAGTATGTGACTGACACTCGCGAGAGCAGCCAACGCAGTATGAGTGCAAAAGACACAGGACGAGCACAAAGAATTTGCCTGGCGGCACTAGCGCGGTGGTCCCACCTGACCCCATGCCGAACTCAGAAGTGAAACGCCGTAGCGCCGATGGTAGTGTGGGGTCTCCCCATGTGAGAGTAGGGAACTGCCAGGCATCAAACAAGTGAAGAGCCCATCCTGACGGATGGGCTTTTTGCGTTTCTGTGGACCGGGCAGCGTGCCGGCATGTCTCCCCGGTGGCGCTGCGCTTACCGGGGCTACGGATTCGCACCCGCCCTGCACGACCTGTAGCCCGGACAAGGTGCGCTGCACCGCCTCCGGGGAGGCCCCTGTCTGCCGATGCCATTCATTAACGTCTGTGTTAAGAAGCAACCCTACCGATAAACTGCTAATGCCTCTCTAACCAATTCGCAATAAATGTCGCGATCTGTTGAATATCATTTAAATCCAACTGCGGAAGCGAGGTCGCGATGGGCATATCGCTGGCCACGGCGATGGTATGTTTATCAATTATCAGCTCTTCTACACGATGGCCGCTGTTTTGCCGAAAAAGTAGGATCTTCGGCACGGGTTCATGTTTGAACCCCTCCACTAAAACTAGGTCCAGTTTGCTGGCATCCATTCGACTGACAAGCCACGTGAGATCTAATTCCGGCGTCTCTGGCGTCTCAGTCATCAACGCCCAGCGCTGTTCGCTGGCGACAATAGTCTGCGCAGCGCCCGCCTTACGTAATTCATAGCTATCTTTGCCGGGTTTATCGACGTCCATATCATGATGGGTATGTTTTATCAGCCCGGGACGCAGACCTCTGACACAAAGCTCAGGGATAAGACGCTTTAATAATGTTGTTTTTCCGGTACCGCTCCATGCGGCGATCGCCAGTAATGGGGTCATGATGGCTCCTGCATCTGCTGCAAATCTTCAAGCGTATTTACATTGATGAACGCTGATTTCACATCGCTGAAATTCACCGGGCGCCCACCCACTTGTCGCATAAAGACCATCACCCTGCGCTCTCCATGAGCCAGATAAGCCTCCAGTTCCGGAATGATTTGACGATGAACTAATGCAACGGCGGGATGATCCCGTTCGCCGTCATGGGCCCAAACGACCGGCGCGGCCCCTCTCTGCTGGATAAAGCGCTCCACCAAAAAGGACGGAATGAACGGCGTGTCGCAGGGGCAAAAAACAAACCATGTGCTCGCGACCTGCTGCATCACAGCAAGCATTCCGGCCAGCGGCCCCTGATAACCCTCCTGTATGTCTCGAAAGACCGGATATCCGCTGGCACGCCACTGTTCAAGATGACGATTGGCGCTAATGACTAACTCATCTACCTGCGGGGCTAATGTCTCCGCGACGTGACGCCAGAGA
Source organism: Klebsiella sp. X1-16S-Nf21 (assembly GCF_002837615.1). Taxonomy (NCBI): domain Bacteria; kingdom Pseudomonadati; phylum Pseudomonadota; class Gammaproteobacteria; order Enterobacterales; family Enterobacteriaceae; genus Klebsiella; species Klebsiella sp. X1-16S-Nf21. The sequence goes on along the minus strand of NZ_PJDK01000010.1, from coordinate 97,307 downwards.
GGGCGACCATTTAGCGCCTGTAATCCTTTATCAATGCCGCCCATTCGCGTGGCTTTGCCGCCTGCCAGCACGACGCCGGTTATCGCCTCGCTTTGCATCTGAATATCGCCTCTTTCATTGTGGGATTGACCCTGTTAACTTGTCCCTATCAAGAGTAAGGAGCATGACCATGAAATGTAAACGTCTGAATGAAGTAATTGAACTCCTCCAGCCTGCCTGGCAGAAAGAGCCTGAACTGAATCTGATGCAATTTTTGCAGAAACTGGCGAAAGAGGCTGGCTATGATGGCGAACTGAGCGATCTTTCCGACGATATTCTGATCTATCACCTGAAGATGCGTGACTCTTCTAAAGATGCTGTCATTCCTGGTATTCAGAAGGATTATGAAGAGGACTTTAAAACCGCGCTGCTGCGCGCCCGCGGGGTAATAAAAGAGTAAAAGGTTGTAAGCGCTGCCGCGTAAAGTGCAATGAGATGATATCCTGAACTATTCGTACGATTATCGGAAGTCAGGATGCACGATAAGGCTTTTACTTTTCAGACGCTTCGCCCGGATACCATTATCGATGGGTTATTCGATCTGGGTATGCGGGTGGACTCCGGTCTCACCCCGCTAAACAGCTATGAGAACCGCGTTTATCAGTTCCAGGACGAAGAGCGCCATCGCTATGTGGTAAAGTTCTATCGTCCTGAGCGCTGGTCCGCAGAACAGATCCTTGAAGAACACCAGTTTGCGCTTCAGCTTGTAGAAGATGAAGTGCCCGTTGCTGCGCCGCTCTTCTTTAACGACAGCACGCTTCATCAGCATCAGGGATTCTACTTTGCCGTTTTCCCAAGCCTTGGCGGTCGTCAGTTCGAAGCGGATAACCTTGATCAGATGGAATGGGTTGGCCGCTATCTGGGGCGCCTGCACCAGACGGGCCGCAAACAGCGCTTTACTGCCCGCCCGGAAATTGGCGTCCAGGAGTACCTGCTGGAACCGCGCCAGGTGTTTGAACAGGCGACGCTGATCCCCTCTGGCCTGAAGGCCGATTTCCTGAAGGCGACCGATAAACTCATTGCTGCCGTCATGGAGCAATGGCACGGCCGCGGGAACACGTTACGCCTGCACGGTGACTGCCATGCGGGTAATATCCTCTGGCGCGACGGGCCACTGTTTGTCGACTTAGACGATGCGCGAACCGGCCCGGCGATTCAGGATCTGTGGATGCTGCTCAACGGTGATAAGGCTGAACAGCGTATGCAGCTGGAGACCATTGTCGAGGCCTATGAGGAATTCAGCCCCTTTAACAGCGATGAAATCGCGCTAATTGAACCTTTACGCGCTATGCGACTGGTTTATTATCTGGCGTGGTTGCTCAGACGCTGGGACGATCCCGCTTTCCCGGTCAATTTCCCCTGGTTAACCGGGGAGGATTACTGGCGGGGGCAGACGTCGACTTTTCTTGAGCAGGTGAAGGTTCTACAGGAACCCCCGCTTCAGTTAACGCCAATGTATTAATGTGATATATCCAGGAGAGAGTAAATCATGAAAAAAGTTTGGCTGGCGCTGGCTGGTATGATTCTGGCTTTTAGTGCATCCGCTGCCCAGATCACCGATGGCAAGCAGTACATCACCCTTGATAAGCCGATTGCTGGCGAGCCGCAGGTGCTCGAGTTCTTCTCATTCTACTGCCCGCACTGCTACCAGTTTGAAGAAGTGCTGCATGTTTCTGACAATGTGCGTCAGAAACTGCCGGAAGGCACCAAAATGACCAAATACCACGTTGAGTTCCTGGGCCCTCTGGGCAAGGATCTGACGCAGGCGTGGGCGGTGGCCATCGCGCTGGGTGTTGAAGATAAAATTACTGCGCCGATGTTCGAAGCCGTGCAGAAAACCCAGACCGTGCAGAGCGTGGCTGACATTCGTAAAGTGTTTGTCGACGCTGGCGTGAAAGGGGAAGACTACGATGCCGCATGGAATAGCTTCGTGGTGAAATCTCTGGTCGCTCAGCAAGAGAAAGCGGCAGCCGATCTGCAGCTGCAGGGGGTACCGGCTATGTATGTTAATGGTAAATACCAGCTGAACCCGCAGGGGATGGACACCAGCAATATGGATGTCTTCGTCGCTCAGTATGCGGATACCGTGAAGCAACTGGTAGAGAAGAAATAAAAAAAACGCCGGTCACTGACCGGCGTTACCTTAGCTATTCTGGCAGTGACTACCTTTCTTTGTCCCGCATGATGTCAGTCAACTGACGGTCTTTCTCTTCCCATAGCCCATTGAGCCAGCGCTGGAAGCCGCGCTTAAAGTTCTTATCGTTAACGTAATCGCCGTGCAGCTCTTCACCAATAGGAACCAGATTGATACGTACTACAATGCGCGTCAGGCGGCCGCTTAACATATCGTAAAACGGCTTTGTATTATTCTCCGGGTAGCACAGCGTGACATTCAGTAGTTTATCGAACTGCGAACCGAGCACGTTTAACGCCATGGCGATACCTGCCGCTTTAGGCGGTAGCAGGTTATCGTAAGGCGAGCGCGTCTCGTGCTTTTTGGCTTCGGTAAAACGCGAGCCTTCCACAAAATTGACGATAGTCGTCGGATGCGCGCGAAATTTTTCACATGAACGGCGGGTGGTTTCGACATCTTTACCGCGGCGTTCCGGGTGTCTAATAAGGTAACTGCGTGAATAGCGGCGCATAAAGGGCATATCCAACGCCCAGCAGGCGAGGCCGATGAAGGGTACCCACGCCAGCTGTTGTTTAAGGAAGTACTTATTCATCGGAATATGCTTGCGGAACAGCACGCACAGCACCACGATATCTGCCCAGCTATGGTGGTTACTGATCAGCAGATACCAGTTCTTTTTATTTAAGCCTTCCAGACCCTCGACGTCCCATTTAAGCCAGGGATTGAGATGCAACAGCAGCGCCAGCCCTTCGCACCAGCAATACATCATAAAATTGCAAAAAACAGATATAGAGCGCCATACCGCTGGAATGGGGACCAGCAGTTTAATCAGCCCGGCGACGATGATCGGTACAGAGCAGATAATGGTGACTAAGATGGTTAAGGCGATACTCAGCGGAAGTGTTATCGCAGCGAGTAATCTCGACATAGTTAGTTTATTCAGAAAGTTAGGCTGACAAAGAGCGCCTTTAAGCTGCGCAAGGGGCTGATTTTACCAGAAAACGCGGCAAATGACGGGTCTTACGAGAACAGAAAAAAACAAGGATCTTCTATCCACATGGAACATTGGGTCATCAAATTGATACCAGGATCGTCGATCTGTTTTTAATTAACTGATATATAAAGAGTAATAGTATTTGTTCATTTATTTTCAGGGGCGGTAAAGCTGACGCTGTAAAACTATACACAAAGTTATCCACAAGCAAAGTTCTTATGCGATCGCGACGATCGTTGAATCTTTTCCGCGAAATGCGGGAAAAATTCAGGATTTCATGCCCGTCTGTGGCATCCTTTAGCCATAATCTGATAAACAGGCACGGAAATTATGGTTCAGATCCCAGAAAACCCTCTCATCCTCGTTGACGGCTCATCCTATCTTTATCGGGCGTATCATGCGTTTCCGCCGCTGACTAACAGCGCAGGGGAGCCGACCGGGGCTATGTACGGCGTACTGAATATGCTGCGCAGTTTGATCCTGCAGTATCAACCGACTCACGCCGTCGTGGTCTTTGATGCGAAAGGGAAAACCTTCCGTGATGAATTGTTCGAACATTACAAGTCCCACCGCCCGCCGATGCCGGACGATCTGCGCGCGCAGATTGAGCCGTTGCATAAGATGGTGAAAGCGATGGGGCTGCCGCTAATGGCAGTTCCGGGTGTTGAAGCCGACGATGTGATTGGCACCCTGGCGCGGGAAGCGGAAAGGGCGGGTCGTCCGGTGCTGATCAGCACCGGTGATAAAGACATGGCTCAGCTGGTGACGCCGGGGATCACCCTAATCAATACCATGACTAACACCATCCTTGGACCGGATGAGGTGGTCTCCAAGTATGGCGTCCCGCCGGAGCTGATTATCGATTTCCTGGCACTGATGGGCGACTCTTCGGATAACATTCCTGGCGTGCCGGGCGTGGGCGAGAAGACCGCCCAGGCGCTGCTGCAAGGCCTTGGCGGCCTTGATACGCTGTATGCGGAACCGGAGAAAATTGCTGCACTGAGCTTCCGCGGCGCGAAAACGATGGCGGCGAAGCTGGAGCAGAACAAGGACGTGGCTTATCTCTCTTATCAGCTGGCGACCATTAAAACCGACGTCGAGCTGGAGCTCACATGCGAAGAGCTGGAGGTGCAGCCACCGGCGGCTGACGATCTGCTGGCGCTGTTCAGGCAGTATGAGTTTAAGCGCTGGACAACCGACGTCGAGGCCGGGAAATGGCTGCAAGCGAAGGGCGGCAAACCGGCCGCTAAACCTGCAGAGCCTGCGGCAGCGGCACAGGCAGAAGCAGAGGATGAACCGGCCTCCGCCCTTTCAGCAGAGCACTACGTCACTATCCTTGATGAGGCCACGCTGGTCACCTGGATCGATAAGCTGAAGCAAGCGCCGCTCTTTGCCTTTGATACGGAAACCGACAGCCTGGATAATATCTCTGCCAATATGGTCGGTCTTTCATTCGCTGTTGAGCCTGGCGTGGCCGCCTATGTCCCTGTGGCGCATGATTATCTTGATGCGCCGGATCAGATCCCCCGCGAGCGCGTACTGGCGTTACTTAAACCGCTGCTGGAGGATGAGAAGCTGCTCAAGGTCGGGCAAAATCTCAAATACGATCGCGGTATTTTGGCCAACTATGACATTGAGCTGCGCGGGATTGCATTCGATACCATGCTGGAATCCTACATTCTCGACAGCGTGGCGGGCCGCCACGATATGGACAGTCTTTCCGACCGCTGGCTGAAGCATAAAACCATTACCTTTGAAGAGATCGCTGGTAAAGGTAAGAACCAGCTCACCTTTAACCAGATTGCACTGGAGGAGGCTGGCCGCTACGCGGCGGAAGATGCCGACGTCACGCTCCAGCTGCATCTGAAGATGTGGCCGAAGCTGCAGCAGCATGAAGGTCCGCTGAATATCTTTAAGCATATCGAAATGCCGCTGGTGCCGGTGCTGTCTCGGGTTGAGCGCAATGGCGTGAAAATCGACCCTGCCGTGCTGCATGCGCATTCCCTGGAGATCGCCCAGCGTCTGGTTGAGCTGGAGCAGCGCGCACATGAGATTGCCGGGGAAGTGTTTAATCTCTCCTCCACTAAACAGCTGCAAACGATCCTGTTTGAGAAACAGGGTATCAAGCCGCTGAAGAAAACGCCGGGCGGTGCGCCATCCACGTCTGAAGAGGTCCTGGAGGAGCTGGCGCTGGATTATCCGTTGCCAAAAGTGATTCTGGAGTATCGCGGGCTGGCGAAACTGAAGTCGACCTATACCGATAAACTGCCGCTGATGATTAACCCTAAAACGGGGCGCGTGCATACCTCCTATCATCAGGCGGTTACTGCCACTGGCCGTTTGTCATCTACCGATCCAAACCTGCAAAATATTCCAGTGCGTAACGAAGAAGGACGGCGCATTCGCCAGGCGTTTATCGCGCCGGAAGATTACGTCATTGTCTCAGCGGACTACTCGCAAATCGAACTGCGTATTATGGCGCACCTGTCGCGGGATAAAGGCCTGCTAACCGCCTTCGCTGAAGGGAAAGATATTCACCGGGCGACGGCGGCTGAAGTGTTTGGCTTACCACTGGACAGCGTCAGCAGCGAACAGCGCCGCAGTGCGAAAGCCATCAACTTCGGTCTGATCTACGGCATGAGCGCCTTCGGCCTGGCCCGCCAACTGAACATCCCGCGTAAAGAAGCACAGAAGTATATGGATCTTTATTTCGAGCGTTACCCGGGCGTCCTGGAGTATATGGAGCGCACCCGCGCTCAGGCGAAAGAGCAAGGGTACGTTGAAACGCTGGATGGCCGTCGACTCTATCTGCCGGATATTAAATCCAGCAATGGTGCCCGTCGCGCCGGCGCGGAACGTGCGGCGATCAACGCCCCGATGCAGGGGACAGCGGCAGACATTATCAAGCGGGCGATGATTGCTGTTGATGAATGGCTGCGGAAGGAGCAACCTCGCGTGCGGATGATCATGCAGGTTCACGATGAACTGGTCTTTGAAGTGCATAAAGATGAGCTCGATGCCGTGTCGAAAAAAATCCATGAACTGATGGAGAACAGCACTACGCTGGCGGTGCCGCTGCTGGTGGAAGTCGGTAGTGGCGAAAACTGGGATCAAGCGCACTAAGTATACAAAGCGCAAAGCGATTTTCTGTAAGTAAGCAACATAACTTATAGCGTTTTGTGAGGATCATTTGAATTTGCTATGTAAATAGTGAAAAAAAACTACAAAAAATGCTTTATCCGTGAGCGAAAGAAGAGTAGAGTTAATCGCGTAGGGTACAGAGGTAAGATGTTCTATCTTTCAGACCTTTTACTTCACGTAATCGGATTTGGCTGAATATTTTAGCCGCCCCGGTCATTTATGACCGGGGCGTTTTTTATTGCGCGAAAGAAAAGTTTGATGCAGTTAAAAGCGCGTAATATGAACGTCCGGATAGGGCGCTACGCGCCGTTATCCGGAAAAAGCGGGGGTTACTCGGCGTCTTCAACGGCTTCTTGCGGCGGGATTTCGTTAAACCAGCTATCCAGCTTCTGTCGCAGCTTATCCACGCCAGATTTTTTCAGCGAAGAGAAAGGTTCAACCTGAATATCGCCATTGAAGGCCAGTACCGCTTCACGCACCATATTCACTTGCGCTTTACGCGCGCCGCTGGCGAGCTTATCGGCTTTGGTCAACAGCACCAGCACCTGAATATCGCTTTCTACCGCCCACTCGATCATTTGCTGATCGAGATCTTTAAGCGGGTGGCGAATATCCATTAGCACCACCAGGCCCTTCAGGCACAGACGTTTTTCCAGGTACTCTCCCAGCGCGCGCTGCCACTTGATCTTCATCTCTTCAGGTACTTGCGCATAACCATAGCCGGGCAGGTCAACCAGGCGTTTGCCCTCGGCGACTTCGAACAGGTTAATCAGCTGCGTACGTCCAGGAGTCTTGGAGGTACGCGCCAGGCTCTTCTGGTTGGTCAGCGTATTTAGCGCGCTGGATTTTCCCGCGTTGGAGCGGCCGGCGAACGCCACTTCAATGCCGGTATCGGCAGGAAGATGGCGGATATCTGGCGCGCTAGTGACAAAGTGCGTCAGTTGATAATTCCAGTTGGTCAAGACGGTCGTCTCCGTTAAAACAGGCTATGGCAGGGATTATACCTGAACAGCAGAAAAAGGCTGTTTTTACCGCACGCCGTTCCTGTAAGTAAAAACCATATGGTTTGTGAGACATTGACTATTCTTCGTATAGGACATACCTGAGAAAAATAAGACGATACAGATGTAATTAACTGAAAAAAAACAAGTTATAAAAATAGAGAAATCTGAAAATGTTTTTTTAACGGCCTGGCTGGTTGTCGATTTTTGTCAACAGGGTAAAGTAATACACAACGGCGGGGATGCTGAAAGGATTAAGACTCAGGACGAGGGGTCAGGAAGCGCCAGGAGGCGAAGACCACAGGATAGTCAGGATGACGCGCGTCTTGGAGACGTTTCAAAGGGAAAAGGAAGAAACAGGGACCGTTGGACGCTAAGGGAAAGACAGGGTAAGTCGTTAGCGAACAGGGAAAGAAGAAGCCCGTTAAGGGTGGTCAGTGAGGAAAAAGGCGACAGAGTAATCTGTCGCCTTTTTTCTTTGCTTGCTTTCTGCTAGATTCCGCCTCAATTCTATACTGAATAATACTGTCTGAAGATTACACACCATGAAAAAACCGACATCCGCCACCCGTGGCAAATCCGGCCGCAAGTCGCGTGAAGAGTTAAATCAGGAAGCTCGCGATCGCAAACGGCAGAAGAAACATCGTGGTCACGCGGCAGGCAGTCGCGCGAACGGCGGCGATGCGGCTTCAGCGGGCAAAAAACAGAGCCAGACGCAAGACCCGCGCGTCGGCAGTAAAAAACCGATCCCGCTGGGCGTGAGCGAAAGCAGCACCCCAGCCCCCAAGCAGCATAAACCAAAGAGCGAGAAACCTATGCTTTCACCGCAGGCTGAGCTGGAGTTGCTGGAGAATGATGAGCGCCTGGACGCGCTGCTGGAACGTCTGGAAGAGGGCGGCACCCTGAATGCTGAAGAGCAGAGCTGGGTGGACGCCAAACTGGATCGCATTGATGAGCTGATGCAGCAGCTCGGCCTCTCTTACGATGACGAAGATGAAGAAGAGGAAGAGCGTCAGGAAGATATGATGCGTCTGCTGAAGGGTGGAAACTAACATTTGCATCCCATCGGATTCCCGGTACTGCTTATAACCCTTCTGGTTATATGTTATCTGCTGTGGTTATTCGTTAAACTACGACGGTTGTCGCGGCGTCAGAAATGGCTGCGCAACCGGCTCATGACCCGCGGTGCGGTGGGGCCGGGACGGCGTACCCGTCGGCGGCACCATCGGAAGGAGTGAGCATGTCTGAGCAGATAATCGACTGGGATCTGGCCCTGATCCAGAAATATAACTATTCCGGGCCGCGCTATACCTCGTATCCCACCGCGCTGGAGTTTTCACCGCAATTTGGCGCGGCGGAATTCGATGCCGCTGTGGCCCGTTACCCACAGCGTCCCCTGTCGCTGTACGTGCATATCCCGTTTTGCCATAAGCTGTGTTATTTCTGCGGCTGCAATAAGATAGTCACCCGCCAGCAGCATAAGGCCGATCAATATCTCGATGTCCTTGAACAGGAGATCATCCACCGCGCGCCGCTGTTTGCCAGTCGCCAGGTTAAGCAACTGCACTGGGGTGGCGGCACGCCAACCTATCTCAATAAGGCGCAAATCAGTCGCCTGATGGATCTGTTGCGCAGCCACTTCCATTTCAGCGCGGAAGCCGAGATTTCCATTGAGGTCGATCCACGTGAGATCGAGCTGGATGTCCTCGATCATTTACGCACCGAGGGGTTCAACCGCCTGAGTATGGGCGTGCAGGACTTCAATAAAGAGGTTCAGCGCCTGGTTAACCGTGAGCAGGACGAAGCGTTCATCTTTGATTTGCTCCACCATGCGCGGGAGATTGGTTTTACCTCGACCAATATCGACCTCATCTACGGCCTGCCGAAGCAAACGCCGGAGAGCTTCGCCTTTACCCTGCAAAAGGTCGCCGAGCTCAATCCTGACCGCCTGAGCGTGTTTAACTATGCGCATCTGCCCACGCTCTTTGCCGCACAGCGCAAAATTAAAGATGCCGATCTGCCCACCGCTGAACAGAAGCTGGAGATCCTCCAGGAGACCATCGGTTCACTGACGGCGGCAGGCTATCAGTTTATCGGCATGGACCACTTTGCTCGCCCAGACGATGAATTAGCGGTCGCGCAACGTCATGGCATACTGCACCGCAATTTCCAGGGTTACACCACCCAGGGGGATACCGATCTGCTGGGGATGGGCGTGTCCGCGATCAGCATGATTGGCGACAGCTACGCCCAGAACCAAAAAGAGCTGAAGCTGTACTACCAGCAGGTGGCAGAGCAAGGGGACGCTCTATGGCGCGGGATCGCGTTAACCCGCGATGACTGTTTACGTCGCGACGTGATTAAGGCGTTGATCTGTAATTTCCGTCTGGATATTGGGGCCGTAGAGGCGCAGTGGGATGTGGATTTTCAGTCTTATTTTGCTGAAGACCTGAAGCTGCTGGCGCCGCTGGCGCATGACGGGCTGGTGGCTGTGGATGATAAGGCCATTCAGGTGACGGCGAAAGGCCGACTGCTGATCCGCAATATCTGCATGTGCTTTGATGCCTATCTACGGCAAAAAGCTCGGATGCAACAGTTCTCCCGGGTCATTTAATGTTTTCCCCTCTCCCGCGGCCGCAGGAGAGGGGAACCATTAGCTGAACAGCCCGACCAGCGCAGCGCACAACACGGCAGCGACTGCCGTTTGTGGCGTGTGACTGGCTGCGGCGCCGCTCGATATCATACTCACCAGTGATTCAAACATGATGCTCTCCCCTAATGCCGGGCACGATCATACTCAACTCATCGGAACAGTAAAGTACAAAATAGCAGCACTTTGCGCTGAACGGCTAATTTTCATCATGCCGTTAATCACTACTCCATTCCCAGCTCTTTTAGCTTACGCGTCAGGGTATTACGACCCCATCCCAGCAGACGCGCAGCCTCCTGCTTGTGCCCCTGGGTATGGCGCAGGGCGGTCGTCAGCAGTGTGCGCTCCATTTCGGGTTGCGCTTCTGAGAGCAGGTTTTGATGACCGGATCGCAACGCCCGATCGGCCCACTGACCCAGCAGCGTCGCCCAGCTGTCGGGCTGCATCTGCGTCGGGCTGTCCGGAACCGTGGTCTCAAACAGTTCGCTCGGCAGATCCTGCGTCAGTACCTCCTGGCCGGCGGCCATGACGGTGAGCCAGCGACAGGTGTTTTCCAGCTGACGGACGTTGCCAGGCCACGCCAGGCGTGTCAGCGCTGTCTCCGTTTCCGGATGCAGCTGTTTGGCTTCAACACCGAGCTCGCGGGCGGCTATCTGCAGAAAATGGCGGGCCAGGCGTGGAATATCTTCCCGGCGCTCGCGCAGCGGCGGTAAATGCACCCGGATCACGTTCAGGCGGTGGAACAAATCTTCACGGAATTTCCCCTCCTGCACGCGCTGTTCCAGGTTCTGGTGGGTGGCGGCGATGATCCGCACATCGACCTTCACCGGCGCGTAACCGCCCACGCGATAAAACTGGCCATCCGCCAGCACGCGCAGCAGACGAGTCTGGACATCAAGCGGCATATCGCCAATTTCATCCAGGAATAGCGTGCCGCCGTCAGCCTGTTCGAAGCGTCCCTGGCGGACGGTATTGGCGCCGGTAAAGGCCCCTTTTTCATGCCCGAACAGCTCGGACTCAATCAGGTCTTTGGGTATTGCCGCCATATTCAGTGCGATAAACGGCGCTTTTGAACGTGGACTATGACGATGCAGGGCGTGAGCGACGAGCTCTTTACCGGTACCGGATTCGCCATTAATCAGCACGCTGATGGATGATCGCGACAAACGGCCAATAATGCGAAAGACATCCTGCATTGCCGGCGCTTCGCCGATGATGTCGGCAGTTGGGCTGCTTATTGGCGCATTTCGCGGCTGTTGCTGCTCCTGGTAGTGGCTTATCGCCCGGTCGACCAGGGCGACGGCTTCATCAATATCAAAAGGTTTGGGCAGATAATCAAACGCGCCTTGCTGATAAGCGCTGACCGCGGCGTCCAGATCGGAATGTGCGGTCATTATGATGACCGGAAGCATTGGATGACGCTGCTTAATCTGTTTGAGCAGCGCCAGACCATCCATTCCCGGCATACGGATATCTGACAGCAGTACATCCGGGGTTTTGGTGGTGAGGGCATCTAGCACCTCATTGCCGCTTTCGAACGTTGTGCAGCTCAAGCCGGCTCCGGTGAGCGCGCGTTCAAGCACCCAGCGGATGGAGCTATCGTCATCAACGATCCAGGCTATCCCTCGTTGCATAAACACCTCTACTTCCGAATAGGCAGGTATACCGAAAATTCGGTATGACCCGGCCAGCTGGTGAATTCAATTTTGCCGGAGTGCTGATCGATAAGGCTGCGGGCGATAGATAAGCCCAGGCCGGTACCGCCTTCGCGGCCGCTGACCATCGGATAAAACAGCGTATCCTGGAGATGGGGCGGAATACCCGGGCCATTATCTTCAACGTCAATACGTGCGGCGAGGCGATAACGCACCCCGTGCAGCGTCAGCTGGAAAGCGGTGCGGGTGCGGAGAACAATTTCGCCCCCTTCCGGCCCCAGCGCCTGCAGCGCATTACGGACGATGTTCAGCAACACCTGTTCAATTTGATCCGGGTCGTGGGGTAGCTCTGGTAGGCTGGGGTCGTAATCACGGATTAACTTCACGTTGTCCGGTAACTCCATGGAGACCAGTTTCACTACCCGCTCGGCGACTTTATGGATACTTTCAGTAACGTGCATGCCCGGATGCTGTGGCCCAAGCAGGCGATCGACCAGATTTCTCAGCCGGTCAGCCTGCTCGATGATCACTTTGGTGTATTCCGTTAGCGCCGGGTCGGGCAGGGCTTTGCTGAGCAGCTGTGCCGCGCCACGCAGGCCACCTAACGGGTTTTTTATCTCATGTGCCAGGCCGCGGACCAGATCGCGGGCGGCGACCTGCTGTGCGTGCTGCAGTTGCTCCTGGCTCAGGCGGCGCTGGTTATCCATTGGCGCCATTTCCAGCAAAATAAAGCCTTCCGGTAGCCGCTGGGCGGTCAGAGACAGGATGTGTGAGCGGCCATCGATAACCAGCGTGACTTCGTTATCGGTAAAACCCTGGCCCGCCTGCAGACTCTCCTGCATCAGCCCAATATTCAATGAGAAATAGCTCAACAGCTCAGGTAACGGGGTGCCAAACAGCTTGCGTGAACTTTGCGCCAGCAGCTGCTGCGCCGCAGGGTTGGCAAAATGCACCGCCAGGTCATCATCGACCAGTAAAATACTGTTGATTAGAGAGTTAAGGATCTGCCCAGCATCGGGCAGTGTGCCTGTTGCCATTCGACAGTCTCCTGAAAATGAGTGCACCAATTTAGTGCAGTATAGCTTTTTATCGGTAAAAAGCTCGCGAGATCAGCGTGTTGGTGGAGAAAAAAGCCCATCCTGAGATGGGCTGAAAGTTTCCACGGCAACAAAATATCCCGGGCATCCCGCGCCACAACACGACATACCCTGGATTTACAGCAAAATTAGACGCTGTAGTACAGTTCGAACTCAACCGGATGCGGAGTCATGCGTACGCGGTCGTTCTCTTCCAGACGCAGGGCGATATAAGCATCGATAGCGTCATTGGTGAACACGCCGCCAGCCGTCAGGAACTCACGGTCAGCATCCAGAGCCTGCAGGGCTTCTTCCAGAGAGCCTGCAACCTGCGGGATCTCTTTCGCTTCTTCCGGCGGCAGGTCATACAGGTTTTTGTCCATTGCTTCGCCCGGATGGATTTTGTTCTTGATACCATCAAGGCCAGCCATCAGCAGCGCCGCAAAGCACAGGTACGGGTTGGCAGCCGGGTCCGGGAAGCGCACTTCGATACGACGCGCTTTCGGAGAGGTCACCACCGGAATACGGATGGAGGCAGAGCGGTTACGCGCAGAGTAAGCCAGCATAACCGGCGCTTCGTAACCCGGGACCAGACGCTTGTAGGAGTTGGTGGTCGGGTTCGCCAGGGCGTTGATAGCTTTAGCGTGTTTGATTACGCCGCCGATGTAGAACAGCGCCTGCTCAGACAGACCTGCGTATTTGTCGCCGGAGAACAGGTTAGTCCCGTTTTTCGCCAGAGACATATGGCAGTGCATGCCGGAGCCGTTATCGCCGAACATTGGTTTCGGCATAAAGGTCGCGGTTTTACCGAAGCGGTGAGCGACGTTGTGAACAACGTATTTGTAAATCTGAATTTCGTCCGCTTTTTTGGTCATGGTGTTGAAGCGGGTTGCCACTTCGTTCTGACCTGCGGTAGCCACTTCGTGGTGGTGAGCTTCAACAACCAGGCCCATCTCTTCCATGATCATACACATGGTGGAACGGATATCCTGAGAAGAGTCTACTGGCGGAACCGGGAAGTAACCCCCTTTCACGCCCGGACGGTGACCTTTGTTACCGCCTTCGTATTTGGTGGAGGAGTTCCACGCACCTTCGATGTCATCGATCGCGACATGGGAGCCGGAGATAGAGGCGCCAAAACGGATGTCGTCGAACAGGAAGAATTCTGGTTCTGGCCCGAACAGGACGGTGTCAGCGATGCCGGTGGCGCGCAGGTACTCTTCAGCGCGTTTCGCGATGGAGCGCGGGTCACGGTCATAGCCCTGCAGGGTGCCTGGCTCGAGGATATCGCAGCGGATGATCAGGGTCGGTTCTTCGTAGAACGGGTCAATGACCGCGGTGGAAGCGTCCGGCATCAGGACCATGTCAGATTCGTTGATACCTTTCCAGCCACCGATCGAGGAGCCATCAAACATTTTGCCTTCTTCGAAGAATTCGGCATTTACCTGATGAGACGGAATCGTGACGTGCTGTTCTTTACCTTTGGTATCGGTGAAGCGCAGATCGACAAACTTCACTTCGTGCTCGTTCAGCATCGTCAAAACGTGTTCAGCGGACATACTTAAACTCTCCCGGATTGGTCATTGTCGTCGTGGTAACGAAAACTTCATACTGCTTAAAAGTGGCGTTGTTGCCTTAAAAAATATAAAGCGAAATCTGTGCCAACTTTTAAATGCCCTATAAAACGCTGTATCATGCGCACCATAGTGCAAAAGGACTGCACCATGATGGAGATAATGCACCAAAGTAGTGCCTCAGTGTGAACATTGAGCACCATTTTGGTGCAATTTTTGTTACGGTGCCCTTTTATCGCTCCGTGAAAGCGGTCACAAAGAAACTCTGCAATACTTGTTTGCGGAGGATGTTTGTGATCCTGTTCAGTCCTTCGCTTAATACGTGTACAATAACGCGCTATTTCTAATGCCTGAGGCAAAGTTGTGATCGAAAATCTGCGTAATATCGCCATCATCGCGCACGTTGACCATGGTAAAACTACCCTGGTTGACAAGCTGCTACAGCAATCCGGTACGTTCGACGCACGTACTGAAGCACAAGAACGTGTGATGGACTCCAACGATTTGGAGAAAGAGCGTGGGATTACCATCCTCGCGAAAAACACCGCAATCAAATGGAATGATTACCGTATCAACATCGTTGATACCCCAGGGCACGCCGACTTCGGAGGTGAGGTTGAGCGTGTTATGTCCATGGTTGACTCTGTGCTGCTGGTGGTCGATGCCTTTGATGGCCCGATGCCGCAAACGCGCTTCGTGACCAAAAAAGCTTTTGCCCACGGCCTGAAGCCGATCGTGGTCATCAACAAAGTTGACCGCCCGGGCGCCCGTCCGGACTGGGTTGTCGATCAGGTCTTCGACCTGTTCGTTAACCTTGATGCGACCGACGAACAGCTGGACTTCCCGATCGTTTACGCGTCCGCGCTGAACGGTATCGCGGGTCTGGACCACGAAGACATGGCTGACGACATGACCCCGCTGTACCAGGCGATTGTTGATCGCGTGCCGGCGCCGGACGTTGACCTTGACGGTCCGCTGCAGATGCAGATCTCTCAGCTGGACTACAACAACTACGTTGGCGTCATCGGTATCGGCCGCATCAAACGCGGTAAAGTGAAGCCGAACCAGCAGGTCACTATCATCGATAGCGAAGGCAAAACCCGTAACGGTAAAGTCGGTAAAGTGCTGACTCACCTGGGTCTGGAGCGTATCGAGAGCGACGTAGCTGAAGCTGGCGACATCATCGCGATCACCGGTCTGGGCGAGCTGAACATCTCCGACACCATCTGCGATCCGCAGAATGTCGAAGCGCTGCCGGCACTGTCCGTTGATGAGCCGACCGTAACCATGTTCTTCAACGTCAACACCTCGCCGTTCTGCGGTAAAGAAGGTAAGTTCGTTACCTCTCGCCAGATCCTGGACCGTCTGAACAAAGAGCTGGTGCACAACGTGGCGCTGCGCGTTGAAGAAACCGAAGACGCTGATGCGTTCCGCGTTTCCGGCCGTGGTGAACTGCACCTGTCCGTTCTGATTGAAAACATGCGTCGTGAAGGTTTCGAGATGGCGGTTTCCCGTCCGAAAGTTATCTTCCGCGAAATCGATGGCCGTAAACAAGAGCCGTTCGAAAACGTGACGCTGGACGTCGAAGAGCAGCACCAGGGTTCTGTCATGCAGGCGCTGGGCGAGCGTAAAGGCGACCTGAAAAACATGAATCCAGACGGTAAAGGCCGCGTACGTCTCGACTACGTGATCCCAAGCCGTGGTCTGATCGGCTTCCGTTCAGAGTTCATGACCATGACTTCTGGTACCGGTCTGCTGTACTCCACCTTCAGCCACTACGACGACGTTCGTCCGGGCGAAGTGGGTCAGCGTAACAACGGCGTACTGATCTCTAACGGTCAGGGTAAAGCGGTTGCGTTCGCCCTGTTCGGTCTGCAGGATCGCGGTAAGCTGTTCCTCGGCCACGGCGCTGAAGTTTACGAAGGCCAGATCATCGGTATTCACAGTCGCTCTAACGACTTGACGGTAAACTGCCTGACCGGTAAGAAACTGACCAACATGCGTGCGTCCGGTACTGACGAAGCAACGGTTCTGGTTCCGCCGATTAAGATGACCCTGGAGCAGGCTCTGGAGTTCATCGATGACGACGAACTGGTAGAAGTGACCCCTACGTCTATCCGTATCCGTAAACGTCACCTGACTGAGAACGACCGTAAACGCGCAATGCGCGGTGCAAAAGAAGAGTAATTTTTCTTCTTGTTGTTCGCTAAACCCCGCCTCTCCGGCGGGGTTTCTTTTTTTCATTCCTGCATCATACGCCAATAGTCAAATCCTGCCTTTCCCGCTAAAGTTAATTTTCCACGGCGCGGAAGGAGACAAAAATGCTCTATATCTTTGATTTAGGTAATGTGATTGTCGACATTGACTTCAACCGGGTATTGGGAGCCTGGAGTGATTTAACCCGCATCCCGCTGGCGACGCTGAAGCAGCATTTCACCATGGGAGAGGCTTTCCACCAGCATGAGCGTGGCGAGATTAGCGATGAAGACTTTGCCGCCGCCATGTGTCATGAAATGAATATGTCCCTCAGCTATGAGCAGTTTGCTCACGGCTGGCAGGCGGTATTTGTCGCGCTGCGCCCGGAGGTAATTACCATCATGCATAAACTTCGTGCCCAGGGGCATCGGGTGGTGGTGCTCTCCAATACCAATCGTCTTCACACCACATTCTGGCCCGATGAATACCCGGAAGTGCGCGCTGCCGCCGATCGCATTTATCTGTCACAGGAGATGGGATTGCGTAAGCCTGAAGCGGAAATTTATCTACGAGTACTGGAAGAAGAGGGATTTTCCGCCGCAGATACGGTCTTTTTTGATGATAACGTCGATAATATAGCAGGGGCCAACCGGTTAGGGATCACCAGTATTCTGGTGACCGGGAAGAAGACCATCCCTGACTATTTCGCGAATCAGTTATGCTAAAAACCGTTCAGCAAAAATTACACCACCATACCCGGCCGCTGCTGGCGTGGCTTAAGCTGCTGTGGCGGCGCATTGATGAAGACCATATGACGACCCTGGCGGGGAACCTCGCCTATGTGTCATTACTTTCCCTGGTGCCGCTGATAGCCGTCGTGTTCGCGCTGTTTGCGGCCTTTCCCATGTTTTCCGAAGTCAGCGTGCAGATTCGCCATTTTATCTTCGCCAATTTTATTCCGGCGACCGGGGATGTGATTCAGGGGTATATCGAACAGTTCGTGGCTAACTCCAGCCGTATGACCGCCGTAGGCGCGTTTGGCCTGATCGTCACCTCGCTGCTGCTGATGTACTCGATCGACAGCGCGCTAAACACCATCTGGCGCAGCACGCGCAGCCGTCCCAAAGTTTACTCCTTTGCCGTTTACTGGATGATCCTGACTCTTGGCCCGCTGCTGGCAGGCGCCAGCCTGGCGATCAGTTCGTATCTGCTGTCGCTGCGTTGGGCGAGCGATCTGGACGGCGTGATTGATAATCTGCTCCGCCTCTTCCCGCTGATCCTTTCCTGGGCGGCGTTCTGGCTGCTCTACAGTATTGTACCGACCACCCAGGTGCGTAACCGCGACGCGGTGATCGGGGCGCTGTTTGCGGCGCTGCTGTTCGAGGCAGGTAAAAAAGCGTTTGCCCTCTATATCACCACCTTTCCGTCCTATCAGTTAATTTATGGTGTGATTTCGGTGGTGCCGATTTTGTTCGTCTGGGTGTACTGGACCTGGTGTATCGTCTTGCTTGGCGCTGAAATTACTGTCACTCTCGGTGAATACCGCAAACTTAAAACAGAAGAAACAGAACAACCATGATTGCATTAATTCAACGCGTATCCCGTGCAAGCGTTACCGTGGAGGATGAAGTGACGGGCGAAATTGGTCCGGGGCTTCTGGTGCTGCTGGGCGTCGAGAAAGACGATGATGAACAAAAGGCGAATCGCCTTTGTGAACGGGTGCTGGGCTACCGCATCTTCAGCGATGCGGAAGGGAAAATGAACCTGAATGTCCAGCAGGCGGGCGGCAGCGTGCTGGTGGTTTCGCAATTTACGCTGGCGGCGGATACCGAGCGGGGGATGCGACCGAGTTTCTCGAAAGGCGCTGCCCCTGACCGCGCCGAGGCGCTGTATGAGTATTTCGTCGCCCGCTGTCGCCAGCAGGAAATGAACACCCAGACCGGAAGATTCGCTGCGGATATGCAGGTTTCTTTGGTCAATGATGGTCCCGTGACCTTTTGGTTGCAGGTATGACCCAGCTTCCGGGCAGGCTGCGGGTAACAAAAGAGAGTACGACTATGTATCACCTTCGTGTACCGCAAACAGCAGAAGAGTTAGAGAGCTACTACCAGTTCCGCTGGGAGATGCTGCGTAAGCCGCTGCATCAGCCTAAAGGATCGGAACGCGACGCCTGGGATGCGATGGCGCATCATCAGATGGTGGTGGATGAAGAGGGTAATCTGGTCGCCATCGGTCGGCTATATATCAATGCGGAAAATGAAGCCTCCATTCGCTTTATGGCCGTTCATCCCTCCGTACAGGATAAAGGGCTGGGGACGCTGATGGCGATGACCCTCGAGTCCGTCGCGCGTCAGGAAGGGGTGAAGCGGGTCACCTGTAGCGCCCGCGAAGATGCGGTGGAGTTTTTCGCCAAGCTGGGCTTTGTGAACCAGGGGGAGATCACTACCCCGACCACCACGCCGATCCGTCATTTTCTGATGATCAAACCGATCGCGTCGCTGGACGATATTTTGCACCGTGGCGACTGGTGCGCGCAGCTCCAGCAGGCGTGGTATCAGCATATCCCGCTGAGTGAAAAAATGGGCGTACGCATTCAGCAGTACACCGGGCAGAAATTTATAACCACCATGCCGGAAGCGGGGAACCAGAATCCGCACCATACGCTGTTTGCCGGTAGCCTGTTTTCGTTAGCGACCCTGACCGGATGGGGACTTATCTGGCTGATGCTGCGCGAGCGGCATCTGGGGGGCACCATCATTTTGGCGGATGCGCATGTTCGATACAGTCAGCCCATTAGCGGCCGCCCCAGCGCCATCGCCGACCTGGGATCGCTGAGCGGCGACCTCGACCGCCTGGCGCGTGGGCGTAAAGCCCGCGTGCAAATGCAGGTGGAGCTTTTTGGCGATGATAAACAGGGTGCGGTTTTCGAGGGGATCTACATCGTGCTGCCGGCGAAGCCTTTTGGTTCGTACGAAGAGGGCGGCAACGAGGAAGAGTAAGTGCCCTCTGGCCGTTATCGTCCTGGCGATGCCACACGCCAGGCGATATCCCGCATAGCATCACGCGCGGCGTGGCTGACGCCACCCAGCTGAAAGAAGCCGTGGATCACCCCCAGATAACGCTGACAGGAACTCTCCACCCCTTGCTCCGTCAGCCTTCGGTACAGCACTTCGCCCTCATCGCGTAAAGGATCGAACTCCGCCGTCAGAATATGCACCGGTGGCAGCCCGTTAAAATCTTCGCGCCAGAGCGGACTGGCATCCGGATGGTTTGCCGGCGTCGAGGGGAGGTATATTTCGTAGCCGCTCAGTAGCGTGTCCCGGGTAATCACATAGTCATCGCCATTGCTGAGGTAGCTCGCCATGCTGGCGGTGGGGTCAAGCATCGGATAAATCAGAATCAGTTGTGCAGGATGCCACGCCGCTTTCGCTTTCAGGCGCAGAGCCGTGACCAGGGCGAGGTGCCCGCCGGGCCAGCGTGATACGCGAGGCATCAACGCCAAGCTGCTTTGCGTGCTGGTGAATAATCGTAGCACCTCGTTCTGCATCATCGTGCGCCGCCGGAAAGGTATGCTCCGGCGCCAGGCGGTACTGTACAGCGATCACCCGGCAACCGCTGAACATGGCTAACTGACGGAGTTGGTTATCGTGGGTGGTAAAGCCGCCGCTGACAAAACAGCCGCCGTGGTAGTAGATAAGCGTGGGTAGCAGGCCGTCGGCAGTGGGCGGTGAAACGACGCGGAAGTGCATCCCCTCCAGGGTGATATCCTCCACCCGCACTCGCGTTTCCGTCTCCCCGGCGAGTACCGCACTGGCGATATAGCCGGCCCTCCGATCATCAATATGTTGATCGCGCGATGACGGACGACCTGCCGCAATAAATGCCTCAACCAGCGAAGCAATCCCTTTCTCCAGCGCCATATGTAGTTCCTTGTACTGTTTTAATATCCAGTGTTATAGCCTGGATTATGGCGAAAATACAGGCCTGTTGAGGTCGCCTGTGCATTATGGAAAGCGGCTCGCAAAAAAGCGTTTACCTGGCAAAATCCTTTTGTTTCCGATTTCAAAAGCTGTAGATTGCTCATAACTTCATCACTGGTGATATACTTGAGGTATATATGAGCATGATGGCTGAAAGGGATATGGGCAGAATTCTTCTCGATTTATCAGACGATGTCATTCAACGTCTCGATGACCTCAAAGTGCAGTGTAACATTCCGCGAGCGGAACTGTTACGTGAAGCGGTTGAACAATATCTGGAGAAACAAGATCGAGCTAAAGATACCATCTCCAGTGCGCTGGGTCTGTGGCAAGACTGCGAAGAAGACGGCATGGAATATCAACGTCAGCTACGCAAGGAGTGGTAATGACCTCCGGATCTGCGCTTTTTGATACCAATATTCTTATTGATTTATTTAGCGGGCGTCGCGAAGCCAAACAGGCGCTGGAGGCCTGGCCACCGCAGAATGCGATCAGTCTGATTACCTGGATGGAGGTGATGGTTGGCGCTAAAAAATATCACCAGGAGCAGCGTACGCGAATGGCGCTAAGCACCTTTAATATCTTAACATCTCACAGGATATTGCAGAGCGAAGCGTTGCGCTGCGGCAGGAGTATAAGCTTAAGCTGCCGGATGCCATCATTCTGGCGATGGCGCAACTCCATCGTCTGGAACTGATTACGCGGAATACGAAGGATTTTGCCGGTATTCCTGGCGTAGTCACGCCGTACGAACTACACCCTGAATAATTCGAGTGGCAGGAGGACGACAAGGGAGCGACAAACTCGTCTGAAACGAGTGTGTCGAGCTAAAGGCTGGTCTCTGATGACAGTCAGTGACGCGGGTGAGTCATTCCTGACTACGCTCGTGTCGCAAGAAGGAAAGCGGGCGGCAAGAGCCGCCCGAAATCACACCGCAGAACTTACTCCCCTTCGCCGGGGAACATGAACGGGTTAATTGAGCTCCTGGCGAAGCCTTCCTGTTCCATACGGGCGTCGAGCACCAGGGACGCCAAATCGTCGGCGACGGCTTCGACTTTCGGATCCTTCTCCTGATACATAATCTTCAGGTAGGTTCCGCAGTCGCCACAGCTTTCGGCTTTCACCGCTGCCTGCTCGTTGTCCAGCGACCAGTAGTGCAGGTCGCGGCTCTGTTCACAGTTGCTGCACTTGACGCGCACCACGTGCCACTCGGTTTCGCACAGGTTGCAGTGCAGATAGCGCAGCCCCTGAGTGGTGCCGATCTGCACGATGCTGGAGACCGGCATCGAGCCGCATACCGGGCAGAACTGACGCTGTTCGCCGTATTCGGCGCGCGCTTTCCCCGGGATCAGGCTGGCCATCTGCGCCCAGTAGAGCGACAGCGCGGCCCAGATGAACGGCGCTTTATCACTGCTGACGGAGGCGAAGTCGGAAACAAACAGCGCGCTGGCCATCTGCTCCAGCTCCTGCTCAGAGGCTTTTTCCAGATTCTCAATGACCGCCAGCGCCGGGCCGCTCATTTCCGGCTTCAGCTCGGCAATCAGCGAGTGCAACAGCTTGTGCCAGTGCTTGTCGCGCGGCAGAACGTGGATATCCAGCGGCGGTTTACCCTGTTCGCTGGCCGCTTTAATGCGAGCCGTCAGATCCATCTGCAGCGGATGGTCGTACAGCACCACTTCCTGGGCATGGGCGATCAGCGCGGCAAAGCGCAGGTAATCGCCCAGCGGGTTGTTGGCGGCCAGCTCACGCAGGCGCTCCGCGCGGCGGTTATAAAGATTCTTCAGTCTGGGGAACAGTAGCGGCGGAATTGCTTCCGCCGTGCGTTTCTCGCTCGAACCCAGCTCGTCTTGCGGGATTATGCGAATACTCATTCAGATGACTTTTCCTGTTTCTGGCGGACCTCTCGGTACCAGCGCGGGTGATGCTTCTTCGCCCACGTTTTGGTAACCCAGCCTTCCACCATCGCGGTAATGGTGCCTTTCACCCAGAGGGCGGCGTAGATATGCACCATGATAACCACAATTAACGCCACTGCGGCAAATGAATGCAGCATCAGCGCAAATCGGATCACCGGGATTGAGAAAGCCGGCGCAAAATACGGACGCCAGATGATCACACCGCTCACCAGCAGCAGTACCAGCAAAATAATCGCCGCCCAGAACACGCATTTCTGGCCGAAGTTATAGCGCCCGGTATCGCCCACCTCCTCGTTGACGACGATCTTACGAATATTCTTCGCCCAAAAGATATCATCCCGATTGATTAGGTTGTGGTGCCAGTAACGGAAAAACATGATGATAAACGACGCGAACATCACCACCCCGACGAACGGGTGGAGAATACGCGCCAGCTGCGGCGTACCGAGAATATGCATCAGCCAGTTAAAGGACGGGAAGAAAAAGCCTAACCCGCTCACTGCCGCCAGGACGAAGCAGAAGGCGGTGACCCAGTGGTTGATGCGTTCCGGCGCCGTGTAGCGCACGATGGTGTCACGTCTTTTCATTTGCGCACCTCGTCTTTCTCTTCATGCAGGTTGTCCTCTTCCTCTTCCGCGCGGTTCGGACCGACGCCGACGTAGTGGAAGATACTGGCTGCGAAGGTCGCGGCGAAGCCGACGGCCGCCAGCGGTTTCCAGATGCCTTTCCAGAACTTCACGGTCTGGCTGATCTCCGGGTTTTCCGGCAGGCCATGGTACAGATTCGGCTTGTCGGCATGGTGCAGCACGTACATGACGTGGGTGCCGCCGACGCCGGCCGGATCGTACAGGCCCGCATTGTCATAACCGCGGGTTTTCAGCTCAGCCACGCGTTCACCGGCCAGCGTTTTCATATCCTCTTTGGAGCCAAAGTGGATTGCGCCGGTCGGACAGGTTTTCACGCAGGCAGGCTCCTGGCCGACGGTCACGCGGTCTACGCACAGGGTACATTTGTAGACGCGGTTGTCTTCCGGGTTCAGACGCGGTACATCGAACGGACAGCCGGCGATACAGTAGCCGCAGCCGATGCACTGCTCGGACTGGAAGTCGACGATACCGTTGGCGTACTGAATGATCGCGCCTTCTGACGGGCAGGCCTTCAGGCAGCCCGGGTCCGCGCAATGCATGCAGCCATCCTTGCGAATGAGCCATTCCAGCTTGTCGTTTTGTTCCACTTCCGAGAAGCGCATGACCGTCCATGACTTGGCGGTCAGGTCCGCCGGGTTGTCATACACCCCGACGTTGTGACCGACTTCATCACGAATATCGTTCCATTCGGAGCAGGCCACCTGACAGGCTTTGCAGCCGATACAGGTGGTGACGTCGATAAGCTTCGCCACCTCCTGCTGGTGGTCCCGCGCCTGAGGCGCGGGGGTGAAACCGTTAGTCGCGGAACGACGAATAATATCTTGCGATTGATAAGCCATAAGTCGTCTCCGTTACACCTTTTCCACGTTCACGAGGAAAGCTTTGAACTCCGGTGTCTGCGTATTTGCATCACCGACGAACGGCGTCAGGGTATTAGCAATAAAGCCTTTTTTCGCTACGCCCTCATAGCCCCAGTGAATAGGAATGCCGATGGTATCGATATCCTTACCGTCAACTTTCAGCGTGCGAATACGCTTGGTCACCACTGCCTTGGCTTTGATATAGCCGCGGTTAGAGGAAACTTTCACGGTATCGCCGTGGCCGATGCCAAGCTTATTCGCCAGTTTTTCACCAATCTCCACAAACTGCTCCGGCTGCGCGATGGCGTTAAGTAGCGCGTGTTTGGTCCAGTAGTGGAAGTGCTCGGTCAGGCGGTAAGTTGTGCCGACGTAAGGGAACTTATCGGCCTTACCCATCTGCTCGAGATCGCCTTTGAAGACGCGAGCGGCCGGGTTAGAGACCACGTTTGGATGCAGCGGGTTAGTCCCCAGCGGCGTTTCAAACGGTTCGTAGTGTTCCGGGAACGGCCCTTCCGCCATTTTATCAATAGCGAACAGACGGCCCATCCCTTCCGGCTGCATGATAAACGGACCGACGTCGCTGCCAGGGGCGGCGGCGCTGTAGTCCGGAATATCCACGCCGCCCCATTTCGCGCCGTCCCACTTCAGCAACTGACGCTTCGCATCCCACGGTTTACCCTGCGGGTCCGCGGAGGCGCGGTTATACAGGATGCGGCGGTTGAGCGGCCAGGCCCAGGCCCAGCCCAGCGTGTTGCCGAGGCCTGACGGGTCGGCGTTATCGCGGCGCGCCATCTGGTTGCCGTCCGGCGTCCAGCTACCGGCGAAGATCCAGCAGCCGCTGGAGGTGGTGCCGTCGTCGCGCAGCTGTGCGAAGGAGCTCAGCTGCTGCCCTTTCTTAACGATTACCGCGCCGGTTGCCGGATCGGTAATATCCGCCAGCGCTTTACCGTTGCTTTCCATCGCCACTTCTTCAGATGCCGGCTCGTGCGGAGTGGAGTAGTTCCACGTCATGTTGAGCACCGGCTCCGGCGCTGGTCCGCCCTCTTCGGCATACATCTTACGCAGGCGAGTGAAGATACCGGCGAGGATTTCGCCATCGGTCACGGCGATCCCCGGGGCGTCCGCGCCTTTCCAGTGCCACTGCAACCAGCGGCCGGAGTTGACGATAGAACCGTTTTCTTCGGCGAAGCAGGTGGACGGCAGACGGAATACTTCGGTCTGGATTTTCGACGGGTCAACATCGTTGGACTCACCGTGGTTTTGCCAGAAGGTGGACGTTTCGGTGTTGAGCGGGTCGATGGTTACAAGGAACTTCAGCTTCGACAGGGAAGCCACTACCTTGTTTTTGTTCGGGAACGAGGCGACCGGGTTAAAGCCCTGGCAAATATAGCCATTCACTTTGCCCTGATTCATCATCTCGAAATACTGCAGGACGTCGTAGCTCTTATCCCATTTCGGCAGCCAGTCAAAGCCCCAGCTGTTTTCTGCCGTAGCTTTGTCGCCGAAGAAGGCTTTCATCATGGAGACGAAGAACTTCGGATAGTTGCCCCAGTAGTTAACCTGATCTTTCAGTAGCGGCTTCGGCGTGTTAGCCGTCAGGTAGGTCTGCAGGTCGGCCTGTTTTTCATTCGGCAGCGACATGTAGCCCGGCAGGCTGGTGGAGAGCAGGCCGAGGTCGGTCAGACCCTGGATATTGGAGTGACCGCGCAGGGCGTTGACACCGCCGCCGGCCATCCCCATGTTGCCGAGCAGCAGCTGGATCATCGCCATGGTGCGGATGTTCTGTGCGCCGATGGAGTGCTGGGTCCAGCCGAGAGCATACAGGAACGACGCGGTCTTATCCGGCGCGCTGGTTTCGGCAATGTATTCGCAAACTTTAAGGAAGTCGGCCTTCGGCGTACCGCAGATGTTTTCGACTACATCCGGGGTATAACGAGAAACGTGCTGCTTCAGCAGGTTCCAGACGCAGCGCGGATGTTGCAGCGTGGTATCGCGTTTGGCGAAGCCGTTCTCATCCAGCTCATAGTTCCAGCTGGTTTTGTCGTACTGGCGTTTTTCTGCGTTATAGCCGCTGAACAGCCCGTCGTCGAAGCTGTAGTCCTCACGCACGATCAGGCTGGCGTTGGTGTAGGCTTCGGTGTATTCGCGGTTGAATTTTTCGTTATTCAGCAGGTACAGGATCACGCCCGACAGGAAGGTTATGTCGGTACCGGAACGAATTGGGGTATAGAAGTCAGCCACCGACGCCGTACGCGTAAAGCGCGGATCGATAACGATGAGCTTGGCGCCATTATGAATTTTGGCTTCCATCGCCCAGCGGAACCCCACCGGATGCGCTTCTGCGGCGTTACCGCCCATCACCACGATCAGGTTGGCGTTCTTAATATCCACCCAGTGGTTGGTCATCGCACCGCGACCAAATGTTGGAGCAAGACTTGCTACCGTTGGTCCGTGTCAGACACGCGCCTGGTTATCCACCGCCAGCATCCCGAGGGCGCGGGTGAATTTTTGCGTTAAATAACCGGTTTCGTTACTGGAGGCGGAGGCGCACAGCATCCCGGTGGTCAACCAGCGGTTGACGGTGGTGCCGGCGTCGTTTTGCGCGATAAAGTTGGCGTCGCGGTCCTCTTTCATCAGCTTGGCGATGCGATCAAACGCTTCGTCCCAGCTGATTTGCTGCCATTTATCGGAACCTGGCGCGCGATATTCCGGGAATTTCAGGCGGCTTTCAGAATGGATAAAGTCCACCAGACCGGCCCCTTTCGGGCAGAGCGCACCACGGTTAACCGGATGATCCGGATCGCCTTCGATATGGAAAATGGATGCTTTGGCGTTTTTTGCGCCGTCGCCGAGGCTATACATCAACAGCCCACAGCCGACAGAACAGTATGTACAGGTGTTACGGGTTTCTCGCGTGCGCAGCAATTTGTACTGCCGTGTCTCCGCGAGCGCAGTTGCCGGGGCAAAGCCCAGCGCTGCTGCCGTGGTTCCCGCCATACCGCCAGCGCAGATCTTAAAGAACTGCCTTCTGCTGACCTGCATGGTTCGCTCCTTGTTTCGACATTGTCACATGTAGTTATTTGCTTTGCGGTGAAGGCCGCAAAGGTTCAGAATTAGGGCTAATCTCCCTCATTCCTGAAGGGATAAAAACAGAATACCACATTGTGTGTATGCCTGTTCCAATACGGTTAAAGCAAAGTGAACAAGAAGCCTCTCGAACAAATCAAAAATGTGACGAATGTCACAGGATATCGCCAGGTCTCCCTCTGGAAACGCGAGGATCTGCAACACCCTCAGCCAGACGAGTTAGCCGAAGAAATTCCCGTCGCTCTGGTCTACAACGGTATCTCCCATGTGGTGATGATGGCCACGCCGAAAGACCTGGAGCAATTCGCCGTCGGCTTTTCCTTATCCGAAGGGATTATCGAGCATCGGCGGGAGATTTTCGGCATGGACGTGGTGTCGGTGTGCAATGGCCTTGAGGTACAGATTGAGCTCTCCAGCCGACGTTTTATGGGGCTCAAAGCCCGGCGTCGCGCGCTGGCCGGGCGCACCGGCTGCGGGGTATGCGGCGTCGAGCAGCTCAATGATATTGGTAAGCCAGTTCAGCCGCTACCGTTCACTCAGACGTTCGATCTAGCCAACCTCGACCACGCCCTGGCGCATCTTAACGACTTTCAACCGGTCGGCCGGCTCACCGGCTGTACCCATGCGGCTGCCTGGGTCAGGACGACTGGCGAGCTGGCGGGCGGTTTTGAAGACGTTGGCCGGCATGTCGCCCTGGATAAACTGCTGGGCCAGCGCGCGGAAATTGGCGAGGACTGGCAGCATGGCGCCGCGCTGGTCTCCAGCCGCGCCAGCTATGAAATGGTGCAGAAGGCCGCTATGTGCGGCGTCGAGATCCTGTTCGCGGTCTCGGCGGCCACCACCTTAGCGGTGGAAGTGGCCGAGCGCTGCAATCTGACGCTGGTGGGCTTTTGCAAGCTGGGCAGGGCGACAGTTTACACCCATCCGCAGCGTTTAATTGCGGGTTAAATATCGATCAATAAATTTGAACAATGACAGCAAATCCTTCCGCTTTTTGTTTAGCGATGTGCGGGCTACTATTTAACACATCAAGGCACGGCGCCTTATCTAAACAACTAAATGAAAGGGTTTATATCATGAAAAGCATCAAAACTTTTGTCGCAGTAATCGCACTGGCCGCTTCTTTTGGTTCATTCGCTGCTGAAACCGTGACCGCCACCGCTGCCACGATGGATGGTGCGGAAGCGAAAATCGCTGCTCAGGCGCAGGCTGCTGGCGCTTCGTCTTACAAAATTACCGAAGCCTTTACCGGCAACCGCGTGCATATGACTGCGGAACTGAACAAATAAGCATAAAGTTACTGTCGAAAGAGCGCCTTAGGGCGCTTTTTTTGTTTCGCTTCCCGCATCGGCGAAATTACCCGATATTCCCCTCTGCTACGAAAAAAATGTGGCAGTAATCACGTTTCCGTTCTTTTCTTAAATCCCTATATTAACGGCAAAGGAAAGGTCTGCACGCCTGAATATCTCGATATTTTAACGCTATGAAATATAAAGATATTAAAAACAGAAAGCGATGGCGATCACCCTCTTTAAATGAGATGTTTATCACATAAATAAGCATGTCACTGCTACTGTCAACCATTCACTGACGTAATTTAATACGCATTATGTGATCTTTATTGCAAATAGAAGGCTTGTACTCAGGGAAAAATGTTGTCAGGCAAATGAGCGAGGAAGCGTCATGAAAATTGGCATCGTTATTAGCGGCGGGGATGTTTCGGGAATGAATAATTTTATATTCCAGGTAGCCAGGCAGGCTAATGCCGATATCACGCTGTTTAATGGCGGTATTCCAGGGCTACTGGAGAAAAGTCATCAGGATATGGCGTGGCGCGATCTGGTTGATTTCTCCATTACCGCGGTGCCGATCATTACCTCGGGGCGAACCAGTCGCAAACTGCAGCGCAGTGAATATGAAAGCATTGCTAAAAAACTTAAATCTCTGCGTATTGATGTGCTCATTATGGCCGGGGGGGATGGCAGCCTGCAGTTTCTGAATACCCTTAGTGAATTTGAGATTAATTGCTTTGGTGTCGGGATGACTATCGATAATGATGTGTATGGCAGTGATTATACGATTGGTTTTTCCACGGCCTGTGAGCAAATTATTAAAGAAGTCTCCCGTTTAAGAAATACCGGAAGAGCGCTGCCGGGTCGGGTTTTTATGGTTGAGATATTAGGAGGCTATTGTGGAGAACTAACGTTACAGTCCGCCATTAAATGTAATGCTGATATTGCCCTGATCCCGGAGGCACAGATGCCGCTGACCATGCTTGCGGAACGGATTACCCGGAAGCTGAGCATGCAAAATAGCGTCGTGATCCTCTGCTCAGAAGGCTATACCAAAGAGTACTCTCCCGGCTTTCAGGGGGCGATTGATACCATGATTAAACAGCTGGAACCACAAATAGGTGTCCGTATCCGTAAAACGATCGTCGGCTATGGTTTACGCAGCGGTGATCCAACCTGTGAAGAGATTTATCAGGGTACCATTATGGCCAGTGAAGTGGTTCGCTGTATTCAGTCAGGTATGAAAAATAAAGCCATAATAATTAATTCCAGTAACAAACCTATTCCGATTGATCTAGTCAGTATGAAAAAACGTCTGGTCGATACTGAAGGACATCATTATAAACTTGCCAAGCAACTCAATATTATTTGAGGAGACCCTCCATGCTGAAAATTTTATGCGTATGTGGCTGCGGCCTCGGTTCAAGCTTTGCCATTGAAATGACGGCGAAGGCAGTTTTAAAGAAGCTGGAAATTCCCGCTCATATTGAACACACCACCGTTTCCGAAGCTGGGGCCTTTAAATCGGATATGATTCTGACGCAAAAAACCTTTGCCGACATCTTAACCGCCGATGCCAGTGAAGAAGAAATTAAACGTGTCGTGGTATTGAATAAACTTACTGATAAAGAGGAGATTGAAACCAAGATCGTCGCATTCTTAAAAGAACGTCATCTGAAGGTGGCTGATTATGAATAGCTTCGTTGCGTTTATCGTTAAGGATTTACTCGGCCAGGCATCCATCCTTATTGCTTTTATTGCCATGCTTGGCCTGATCCTGCAAAAGAAATCGCCAGGCAAAACCGCGGAAGGGACATTTAAAACGCTGCTCGGTTTCTTAATTATGATGGCCGGGATAAACATCATTGTCGCCACCCTGACCTTCCTGAATGATATCTTCACCCAGGGGTTTGGCATGAAAGGCTATATTACCGATGTGGCCGCCATCGCCGGGTTAGCGAATCGGGAATTAGGTTCGGAAGTGGCGCTGACGCTGCTGGTGATCTTTGCTGTCAACATTATTATCGCCCGTCTGACGCCGCTAAAATATATTTTCCTGACCGGCCAGGCGCTGCTGTGGATGGCGACAATTGGGGCTGTGATTGGCTATAAGTCCGGGCTCACTGGCGTACCGCTGATTTTAACCGGGGGTATCTTCGGCGGTGTGATGGCGGTCTTAATGCCGGCCCTGGCTCAGCCGGTGGTCAGGCGCATTACCGGGTCTGACGATGTGGCCCTGGGGCACTTCTGTACCATCGGCTATCTGGTGCAGGCTGCGGTCGCTAAAGTTGTCGGAAAAGGCTCTCGCTCCACGGAAGATCTCGAACTGCCTGATAACTTTAAGTTTCTGCAGGATACCTATCTGGCCATGGCGGTGGTGATGGTGCCTATGTATCTCATCCCGGCTATTGCGGCGGGGCCGCAGTACATCGCGCAATTCTCCGGCGGCATTAATTACCTGATGTATGCCTTCATGCAGTCCATTCAGTTTGTCGCCGGGGTCTTTGTCCTCTATAGCGGTGTGCGTTTATTACTCAATGAGCTGGTGCCGGCTTTTCGCGGTATCGCGATGCGTATTGTCCCGGATGCAAAGCCTGCTCTCGATTGCCCGGTGCTGTTTCCCTATGCGCCAAATGCGGTGATTGTCGGATTTCTGGCGACGACTGTCGGCTCGATTATCGGCATGCTGGTTTTCCCGATGTTCGGTCTGGCGATGATCCTCCCCGGGCTGTTAACCAACTTTTTCGCCGGCGGTACGGCAGGGGTATTTGGTAATGCGCTGGGCGGACGTCGCGGGGCGATGATCGGCGGGGTTATCCACGGTCTGTTTATCACTTTTCTGCCGGCTATTCTGGTGCCCATGCTGGAGAGCTACGGCTTTACGGGCGTCACCTTCAGCGATTCTGACGTCATCAGCTCCGGTCTGGTATTAGGCCACGCCTTCCAGAATAACTGGCTCTTTGTCGCCTTGTTTATTGTGTTTGTCGCCGCACTGGCATGGTTTGTAAACGGTAAATCCGCTAAGCCGAAAGGGGAAAATGTTCATGAGTCTGTATAATTTTAATGAGATTTTAAACATCGCTCAGGAAAGAAATTTTAAAGCGATTGGCTCGTTTAACTTGCACTGTATTGAGATGTTACCGGCTTTTTTCAAAGCCGCGCAAAACAGCCACAGCCCATTAATGATCCAAATATCAACCGGTACCGCAGAGTATCTGGGGTATCGGTTACTGGTCGATGCCGTGCGTTCATTAGCAGACAGTGAAAATATCCCGACCTGCCTGCACCTCGATCACTGCTCCGATATTAAAGCCATCGAGACGGCAATGAATGCGGGCTTTTCTTCGGTGATGTACGACGGGTCTCACTTAAGCCTCGAGGAAAATATCGGTAACACGCGGATTGTGGTGGAAATGGCCCGGCCGCGGAATATTACGGTAGAAGGTGAGCTGGGGGCGATCGGCGGGTCAGAGGATGGAAAAGCGGTGGCTGCCGAAGATATCTGTTTTACTACCGTCGACGACGCGAAACGTTTTGTGGAGGAGACGCAGGTCGATATGCTGGCCGTCTCGGTGGGCACTGTGCATGGCCTGTACACCGGTAAAGCGCAGATACAGCATGCGCGGCTGAAGGCGATAAGCGAAGCGACTGGCGTGCCGCTGGTGCTGCATGGCGGCACAGGCGTTAGTGACGACGATATGCGGCTGGCCGTCACTGAAGGGATTAATAAAGTGAACGTCGGAACGGAAATGAACGTGCAGTGGGTCGACCGCTGTAAATCAACGTTCGAGAAAGGAAAAGTAAATGACAGCGTACGGAAATTTTTAATTCCCGCCAACCAGGCAGTGACTGCCGTATTAATGGAAAAAATGGCGCTATTTAAATAGCGTTTTTACCGACACATATCTTTTGTTGCCCTGTCTTCCGCCAGGGAGGGAGCTTGCTATGTTTGAATCATTGAAAACGCTGTGGAAAAAAGAGCAAAACCCGCTGCAGGATTATGATCAACAGTCCCGTCAGCTGGCGGAAGAGATCGCCAGACTGGAAGGCGAATTACAGCGCCAGCCCGATAATAGCGACGTGCAAAAAACATTGATGTTGACTTACAACCGGGCATTATCGGTATATGCCAAGAGTAAGAGCCACCGGCAGGATATCGATGCGCTGTTTCTGCAGATTGATAATTTACGCAATATTATTCGTCGCAATATCTAGGAACAGAGAATGACCATAAAAGAACTGCTTATTGAGGCCGATGCCATTCAGGTTGGCGTTGTGGAATCCGACTGGCAGCGGGTAATAAAGTTGGCTGCCCGCCCGCTGGAGGCGAAAGGCTTTATTTCGGCGGAATATAGCCAGGCGGTGATCGATAATACCTTGAATCATGGCGCTTATTACGTTTTTGATGAAGGGATTGCCATCCCCCATGCCCGCCCCGAGTGCGGCGTCAGACGCAACTGCTTTAGCCTGGTGGTGCTGAAAAAGCCCATCCCGTTTGCGGACAGTGAAAAGGCGGACATTGTTATTATGTTTGGTGCCCGGGACAGCAATGCGCATATCGAGGAGGGCATCCGTTCCATCGTCGCGCTGCTGGATAACAATGACACCATGGCCAAACTGCGGACGGCCCGCAGCCGGGAGGAGGTCGTCGCATTACTATGAACAGACATCTGACCCCAGGCTGCAAAACGGCCATATTAATCAACGGCATTCCGGCGTCGGGGAAGAGCACCATCACCCGTTTGCTGGCGGAGACCTTTAGTCTACCAGTGTTGACGATCGACGGCATCAAAGAGCCGTTTATGGCGCGCCTGGCCCCTGTCGACCGGCCGATGAATCGCCAGCTGGGCTGTGCGGCGTATGAGGTGATTTGGTCGATTGTCGGCGCGTCGCCTGCCAGCATGGTTTGGCTGATCGACGCCTGGTTCGGTTTTCAGCCGCGGGAGACCTTGCAGAGACTGCTACAGCAGGCGGGCGTGGAGCAGGTAATTGAGATCTGGAACCATATTACCCCGGAGCTGGCCGTCGCACGCTATGCCTCGCGGCTGGCGACGCGGCCGCCGGGCCATCCCGGCGAGGAGTATCTGCCGGAGCTGGCCCAGCTGGCCGGGCGGGCGCAGCCCATGTCTTTAGGGCCCGTATTGACGATAGACCAGCGGTATCCGCTGGAGATAAAACCGATTATTCACTGGCTTGAAGGCACGATCGCTGGAAAGCACGCCGGTTTGGCGGATTACGCTTACCCGCCCTAAGGCATACCCGCCAGGCGCAGCAGCGCGGTCACCACGGCGGCGGCGATAATCACGCCGATCAGCGGGACCTTGCGCCAGGCGAGGAACACGGCGACAGCCACACCCAGAACGCGCGCCATGCCGGCGAAATGCGCCCCTTCATAGAAGGTGGTGGCCAGGGCGACGGAAAAAAGCAGCACCGTCGCCGCATCGGAAAGCAGCGCCTGCGAGCGCTCGGAAAATGCCAGCCGATTGCCGAGCTTCGCGCCGCCGAGGCGCATCAGATAGGTTCCCAGCGACAGGATGGCGATACCGGCGATAAACAGCGTCATATTGCCCATTATTTTTTCCTCGACAGTAAACCAAACAGCGAAAGCAGCACCGGCAGCCCGGTGGGCACAAACGGTACGGCGGCAAGCGCCAGTGCGGCGCCGCTGGCGGCGCGGATCAGCGTAGTGCGGTTTTTAAAGGCCGGGATCACCAGCGCCAGCAGGATCGCCGGGAAGACCGCATCAAGCCCGATGGTTTCCGGCGCTGGCAGCAGTTTGCCGACGGCCGCGCCGGTTAGCGTGCCGAGGGGCCAGATCAGCGCGACGCCGGCGCCGCACAGCCAGTAGGCCGCTTTGCGCTGCGCAGGGGTGGGCTGCGACAAGCCAAAGACCACGCTCTCGTCGTTCATAATGTGGCACCCGATAAAGCTTAAGGCGCGCCGACCAACCAGTTCGCGCACGGTCACACCGAACGGGATATGGCGCGCGTTGACTAACAGGCCAGCGGCAGCGGCGGCCAGTGGGCTACCGCCGCTGGCGATAATGCCGATAAACATGAATTCAGAAGCGCCTGCCAGCACGGACACCGAAAGCAAGAGCGGCACCCATAAGGGGAAGCCGTAAGCCACCGCCAGCGACCCATAGGACATACCCACCACCCCGACGGCAAGGCAGACCAAAACGATCGCTTTTATCGTGTCTCCGCTGAGACTGGAGAGAGTTTGTTTCATATCACTTAGCCATATCGAACGATTTCCCATTATAATGAACACATAATGAACGTTTTTCAAGGCGAACGAATCGTTCGATATAAAAAACAAAGGGGCGGGTATGACACAGCCAATCAGCGTTATTGCCAAAAGCCTGGTGCGGGAGCGGGCGCGGACCGGTCTCTCGCTGGCGGAAGTCGCGCGTCGGGCGGGTATCGCAAAATCCACGCTATCGCAACTGGAGTCCGGCAACGGCAATCCGAGTCTGGAAACGCTGTGGTCGCTCTGCGTGGCGCTGGATATCCCGTTTGCCCGCCTGCTTGAGCCGCAGGTGAACAAAACGCAGGTGATCCGCCGCGGAGAGGGGACAAAGGTGGTGGCGGAGCAGGCGAACTATCAGGCCATTTTGCTGGCCGCTTGTCCGCCAGGCGCGCGTCGGGACATCTATTTACTGTTAACCCAGCCCGGCGCCGATCGTATTTCGCATCCGCATCCGCCAGGCTCGGTGGAACATATTATCGTCACCCAGGGGCGGGCGCGGGTAGGGCTGACGTCGGCGCCGGAAGAGCTCGGCGAGGGCGACTATATCTGCTACCCGGCGGATCAGGAGCATGTTTTTCAGGCGCTGGAGCCGGATACGCAGGCTCTGCTGATCGCTGAGCAAAACTGACATCGCGTCGGCGGGGGACGCGCGCTCGCTGGACGTCATAGCCATATTGCGGGAAACTAGCTTTCCTATGCGAAAACAGGGATTTTTATGTCGCTGAAAGCCATTGCCAAACAACTTGGGATCTCCGTCACGACCGTCAGCCGGGCGTTGAACGGCTATGACGATGTGTCACAGGAGACCCGCGCCCGGGTTGAGGCTGAAGCGCAGCGCCGGGGCTATCGCCCCAACACTTTCGCCCGCCGTCTGAAAATGGGCACCATTGATGCCGTTGGTCTCGTCTTTCCTGTCCGCCCCGTGCCGCTCAACAATAACGTTTTTCTTGAGATGGTTGGGGAGATCAGCCATGAGCTGGCGCGCCATGACATTGATTTGTTGCTGATCGCCGATGATGAACAGGCGGATAAACATGGCTATATGCGCATGGTGCAGGGCCGTCGCGTCGACGCTTTAATCGTGGCCCATACCCTGGATGACGATCCGCGGCTGGCGCAGCTGCAGGCCTCAGGCTTTCCGTTTCTGGCGCTTGGCCGTAGCCGCCTGGCACAGCCCTACGCCTGGTTTGATTTCGATAACTATGCCGGCACCTGCCGCGCCACCCGCCATCTGATTCAACAGGGCCACCAGCGTATCGCGCTGTTGGGCGAGAACAACAATCAGGCGTTTATTTTGCAACGGCGTAACGGCTACCTCGATGCTCTGCGCGAGGCGGGGTTATCCGATGCATGGCTGCGTAGCGTGCCGGCGACGCGCCGCGGCGGCTATCAGGCCACGCTGGAGCTGCTGCGTCTGCCGGAGCCGCCTACCGCGATCATCACCGACTGCAATACTCATGGCGATGGCGCCGCCATGGCGCTCGCCCATCTGGGCCGTTTGACCGGTGACAACCGCGTCGCCTTAGTAGTGTATGACGGCTTGCCGCAGGACAGCATCATTGAGACCGACGTTGCCGCGGTGATCCAGTCCACGCGGCAGGGTGTGGGACGGCAGATTGCCGATATGGTCCGCCGCTTAATTGCTGGCGAGGATCTGGCCTCGCTGCAGGTGCTCTGGCAGCCCGAATTCATCCCCGGCGAAACTGCCTGACCTGACCCCTTTTTAACCCGTAATTCTGAAGCCGATCACGAATCCGAAACGTTTTGGTTGGCATCCGAAACGTTTCGGATCAACAGTAAGACATTCCTTGTTATGGAGATGTCTGATGTCTGATTCGCTGATTCACCTGCAAAGTGCCGGTGCCGATGTTGTCATTAAAACTCGCCCTTTCGCCGAAATTGTCTACTGGGGGCCACATTTAAGCCACTTTTCACCGCAGGATGCCGACAGCCTGATGCGCCCGGTCGCCAACGGCAGACTGGATGTCGATTCGCCAGTGACCTTAATGGCAGAGCTGGGCCATGGCCTGTTTGGCGCGCCGGGCATTGAAGGCCATCGTCAGGGTCTGGATGCCTCTCCGCTGTTCACCACCAGCGAAGTGCGGCACGAGGGCCAGACGCTGACCCTGGTCAGCGAAGATCCACAGGCCGGCCTGCGTCTGCACAGCGAGATCGCGCTGGATGCCAGCGGCGTGCTGAGCGTGCGCCATGGCGTGACCAATCTGCGCGCCAGCCCATGGCAGGTGGATCGCCTGGCGGTCACATTGCCGGTCGCCGAACGCGCTCGCGAGGTGATGGCTTTCCATGGCCGCTGGATCCGCGAGTTTCAGCTTCACCGCCTGACGCTGGAGCACGACAGCTTTGTGCTGGAGAACCGCCGCGGGCGCACCTCTCACGAACATTTCCCGGCCCTGATCACCGGCAGCCGCGCCTTTAGCGAGATGCAGGGTGAAGTCTGGGGCGTACATCTGGCCTGGAGCGGTAACCATCGCCTGCGGGCGGAGGTGAAAACCGATGGCCGTCGCTATCTGCAGGCCGAGGCGCTCTATCTGCCGGGCGAAATGGCGCTGGCGGAAGGGGAAACCTTGTGGACGCCGTACCTGTATGCCAGCTACTCGGCGAACGGGCTGAACGGCATGAGCCAGCAGTTCCATCGTTATCTGCGCGAACGGATTATTCGCTTCCCGGGTAACAAGCCGCGCCCGGTGCATCTCAACACCTGGGAGGGGATCTATTTCGACCACGACCCGGACTACATCATGCGTATGGCTGACGAGGCGGCGGCGCTGGGCGTCGAGCGCTTTATTATCGATGACGGCTGGTTTAAAGGGCGCAACGACGACTGGGCGGCGCTTGGGGACTGGTATCTTGATGAGAAAAAGTACCCCCACGGCCTGACGCCGGTTATCGATCATGTGAAATCGCTGGGGATGGAATTCGGTATTTGGGTGGAGCCGGAAATGATTAACCCGGATTCCGATCTGTACCGGGCGCACCCGGACTGGGTGCTCGCGCTGCCGGGCTATACCCCGCTGACCGGCCGCCATCAGTTTGTCCTGAATCTTAACATTCCGGAAGCGTTTGATTATCTGCTGGAGCGGATGAGCTGGCTGCTGGGCGAGCACGCGGTGGACTACGTGAAGTGGGATATGAACCGCGAGCTGGTGCAGCCTGGGCATCAGGGACGCGCCGCCGCGGACGCGCAAACGCGCCAGTTCTACCGCCTGCTGGATACGCTGGTGGCCCGTTTCCCGCACATTGAATTTGAATCCTGCTCCTCCGGGGGCGGGCGGATCGATTATGAAGTCCTCAAGCGCAGCCATCGCTTCTGGGCGTCTGACAATAATGACGCCCTTGAGCGCAACACCATCCAGCGCGGCATGAGCTACTTCTTCCCGCCGGAGGTGATGGGCGCGCATATTGGCAATCGCCGCTGTCATGCCACTTTCCGCCAGCACAGTATCGCCTTCCGCGGCCTGACGGCGCTGTTTGGTCATATGGGACTTGAGCTGGATCCGGTGAGCGCCGATGAAGAAGAGCGCGCCGGATACCGGAAATATGCGGCCCTGCATAAGCAGTGGCGCGACGTGATCCATCACGGCGTGCAGTGGCGGATGGATATGCCGGACGCTACCACCCTTGCCCATGGCGTCGTCAGCCCGGATAAAGCGCAGGCGATTTTCCTCGTCAGCCAGCTGGCGATGCCGGACTACACCCTGATGGCGCCGCTGCGCCTGGCGGGGCTGGAGGCGAACGCCCGCTATCAGGTGACGCTCCTCGATCATCCGAACATTCAGATCACCGGCGAGGGCGGCCACACCATGCGGAAGCTGCCGGCATGGATGACGACGCCGCAGACGGTGAGCGGTGAGTGGCTACAGCAGGCGGGGCTGGCGCTGCCCATCCTCGACCCGGAAAGCGCCATTCTGATTGGCCTGCAACGCGTGTGATGGTATCGGGCCGCGTCGCGGCCCTTCTTGAGGAAAATATAATGAACCCGACCGTCTGTACCCACAAAAACAACCCCAACTTCTGGATTTTCGGGCTGTTCTTCTTTCTCTACTTCTTCATCATGGCCACCTGCTTTCCGTTTCTGCCGATCTGGCTGTCGGACGTCATCGGCCTGAATAAAACCGAAACCGGCCTCGTTTTCTCCAGCCTGTCGCTGTTCGCCATCTGTTTCCAGCCGGTCCTCGGGGTGATCTCTGACAAGCTGGGGCTGAAAAAACACCTGATGTGGATCGTGACTGTTCTGCTGGTGCTGATTGCTCCCTTCTTCCTCTATGTTTTCGCTCCGCTGCTGAAAACCAACATCTGGCTCGGGGCGCTGAGCGGCGGCGCCTATATCGGCTTTGTATTCTCCGCAGGCGCCGGCGCGATGGAGGCCTATATCGAACGGGTAAGCCGCAACAGCGGGTTTGAATACGGCAAGGCGCGCACCTTTGGCTGTCTGGGATGGGCGCTGTGCGCAACCACCGCCGGAATGCTGTTCAGCATTAATCCCGAATGGGTATTCTGGATGGGGTCAGCCGCCGCGCTGCTGCTGGTGGTGCTGGTGGCCATCGCCAAACCGCAGGCCAGTCAGTCCGCGCAGGTGATGGATTCGCTCGGCGCCAATCGCCCGGCGATCGATTTAAAAACGGCGGTGCGCATGTTCCGCCAGCGTAAGATGTGGATGTTTATTCTGTATGTTATCGGCGTGGCCTGCGTGTATGACGTTTTCGATCAGCAGTTCGCCACCTTCTTCAAATCGTTCTTTGCGACCCCGGAAGCGGGCACCCGCGCCTTTGGTTTCGCCACCACTGCGGGAGAAATATGTAACGCCATCATTATGTTCAGCTCGCCGTGGATTATTAACCGCATCGGGGCGAAGAATACCCTGCTGATCGCCGGGATGGTGATGGCGGCAAGAATGATTGGCTCTTCCTTCGCCACTACGGCCGCGGAAGTCGTAGCGTTGAAAATGCTCCATGCGCTGGAGGTGCCGTTCCTGCTGGTGGGCGCCTTTAAATACATTACCGGTGTGTTTGATGTCCGGCTGTCGGCGACCATTTACCTGGTGGGCTTCCAGTTCGCCAAGCAGGTGGCGGCGATCTTCCTCTCCGCCTTCGCCGGCAATATGTACGATCGGATCGGCTTTCAGGATACCTATATGATCCTCGGCGGTATTGCCCTGACGGTTACCTTAATCTCAGCGTTTACGTTAGCGGGTAAGGCGAAAACCGAGCCGCTTCGGGATAATGCGATGACCGTTTAATCGACCGGCCTCCCGTCTGGAGGGAGGCCGGTTATTTTCACGCCAGATAAAACACTTCTTTGAGCTCCGCGCTCAGCGGGCTGTTGTCCGGGTTGCTGGGCATCACCTCGCGCATGTATTTCCACCAGCGCTGGCACACTTCCGTGCTGGCGACCGCCTCCCAGCGGGCTTCCGACTCAATCTCCACCGTCGCGAACAGCAGATGGCGTTCTTTATCGAGATAAATGGCGTAATGGTGCGCGCCGTGGTCCTTCAGCACTGCCTCCAGTTCTGGCCAGATGGGGTTATGGCGGCGCTGGTACTCCTCGTGCGCGTCGGGGTTCACCTGCATGACGAAGGCTTTACGGATCATAAGGCCTCCAGATAGAGCTCGCGAACCTCATCGCGGCTGGCGGAGCGCGGGTTACACGGCGCGCACGGGTCGGCCAGCGCTTTATCCAGCCAGCCTTCGATATCGGCTTTGCTGACGCCAAGCTGGCTGAAACCCTGGGGGATCCCTACGCGTTTGCTCAGCGCGCGGATGGCGTTGATGGCCTCCATGCTGGCAGCCTCATCGTTCATGCCGCGGGTATCGACGCCCATCGCCTGCGCCACGCGGGCGAAGCGCGCCACCGCGTTCGGGCGGTTAAAGTTTTCGATGATCGGCAGCAGGATGGCGTTGCACACCCCGTGCGGCAGGTTGTGGGTGGCGCCAGGCTGATGGGCCAGGGCGTGTACCAGCCCGAGACCGGCGCTATTGAACGCCATGCCCGCCAGGTATTGGCCAAACGCCATCTGCTCGCGGGCCTGCAGATCGTGACCATCGTCTACCGCTTTCGGCAGCCACAGGTTGATCAGGCGAATGGCCTCGAGGGCGTTGGCGTCGGTCAGGGGATGGGCGCCAACGGAGACAAAGGCCTCGATGGCGTGGGTCAGGGCATCCATGCCGGTGGCGGCGGTAACGGCTGGCGGGATGTCGAGCATCACGCTGGCGTCGTCGACGGCGATATCCGGGATCAGGTTCGGGTCGATAATCACCTCTTTTACCTGCCGCTCGCTATCGATAATCACGGCGTTGCTGGTCATCTCCGCCGCCGTGCCGGCGGTGGTGTTGATGGCCACCAGCGGCACGCCAGCGTTTTTCACTTTGCCGACGCCGGAGTAGGCTGTGGAGGGACCAGGGTTGGCGGTGAGGATTTTTATCGCCTTGGCGGTATCAATCGGGCTACCGCCGCCGAAGGCGATCAGGTAATCGCAGCGGGCCGCCTGGTAAGCCGCGTAGCCTTGCTGCACCAGCGCTTCGGTGGGGTTGGGGAACACCTCGTCAAATAGCTGATAAGCCATCTGCTGTTCATCCAGCGCGGAAAACAGACTGTCCAGCAGGCCCAGCTTCACCAGTTGACCGTCGGTGACGATCAGCGCCTTGCCCCACTGCTTACCGGCCACCAGTTTAACCATATCACCGATAGCGCCTGCGCCGTGGAGGCTGATTTTAGGTAGTGCCAACATAAAACTCATGATAATTCTCCTTAATGTTGATTTTGGAAAATCCGTTTCCCCTCACCCCAGCCCTCTCCCGCAGGGAGAGGGGGAAAACCGGTCCCGGACTACAGGCTGCCTGCGTGCGCCGGGCAGTCCCCTCTCCCTTGGGGAGAGGGCCAGGGTGAGGGGGAAATTAACATCGTCTTCGCTGCATCATCCGCCGGGTCATAATCGGCAGGGAGATCACCACGATCAGCATGGCGCCGATAATCACCGACATCACGATGCCGGGGACGTTCAGCAGGCTCAGGCCGAAGGTCACCAGCCCCATCAGAAAGGCGGCAATGATCACCCCGGGCATGCTGCCGGAGCCGCCGAGAATATTGACGCCGCCGAGCACCGCCATGGTGACAACCGCCAGCTCCCAGCCCATCGCCAGGGTAGGGCGGGTACTGCCGAGCCGTGAGGTCAGCAGGACCGCCGCCAGCCCGGCCATCAGCCCGACCAGCGCGAACAGCACCAGGTTATGACGCTTAACATTGATCCCCGAAAACCAGGCGCCGGTCGGGTTATTGCCGATGGCGTAGGTCCGGCGACCAAAGTTGGTTTTATGCAGCAGGAAGGTGAAGGCGGCCGCGAGGAGGATAAACAGCGCAAACTCAAAAGAGAGCGCCCCCCACACGTAGCCCTGGCCGAACCAGGCGAAGCTCTCCGGATAGTGATTGAGCGCCTGATCGCCCAGCAGGATATAGGTGATGCCGCGATACAGGCTCATGGTGCCGATGGTGATCACAATGGACGACAGGTTAAAGCGAGTCACCAGCAAGCCGTTGAACAGGCCGCACAGCAGACCTACGCCCAGGCCGATGACTACCAGCAGCGGCGTGTCCACCCCCGCTGCCGCGCAGAAGCCCATCACCGTTGAGCTGAGCGCCATCGTCGAGGCCACCGACAGATCGATTTCCCGGGCGATAATCAGCATCGCCATCGGCAGGACGACGATCGCCTTCTCGGTAAAGGTAAAGGTCGCGTCCGAGAGGTTCCAGATATTGAGGAAGTACGGGGAAGCCACCGCGTTGCCGATAAATACCGCCAGGGTGACCGCCAGTAAAAACCCTTCCCAGCACAGCATGCGGCGCAGCGGCGACGGCGCGGCCGGGGCGTTTTTCATCTCTTCAGATACCATCATCTTGCTCATGATTTCACCGCCTGTTTCTGTCGGGCTAACGCCGCGTTGCGCAGGATTAACCGCCCGTGACCGCGATTGCCGCGCTCGTTGAGCAGCACCGCCATGACGATCACCGCCCCGGAGATCGCCATTTGCCAGAAGGGCGAGATGCCGATCACCGGCAGGGCATTATTGATGACCCCGAGGAACAGCGCGCCGCACAGGCAGCCCAGCACCCGTCCGCTTCCGCCCATGGTGCTGATACCGCCG
Source organism: Klebsiella sp. X1-16S-Nf21 (assembly GCF_002837615.1). NCBI lineage: Bacteria > Pseudomonadati > Pseudomonadota > Gammaproteobacteria > Enterobacterales > Enterobacteriaceae > Klebsiella > Klebsiella sp. X1-16S-Nf21. Next base: position 54,657 of record NZ_PJDK01000010.1, on the reverse strand, counting down.
ATCACGCAGGCCGCTATCACCTGCAGTTCAAAGCCGTTCGCCACGTCGACATAGGCGACAGCGAAACGCGAGATCCACAGATAGCCGCAGAAGCCGGCCAGCGCGCCGGAGAGACAGAAGCTGACGAACTGCATTTTTCCGGCGTTAATGCCGGTGTAGTACGCCGCCGTCGCGTTGCCACCCGCGGTGTACAAGGCCCGGCCGGTGCGGCTGTAGCGCAGGAAATACCCTACCAGCAGCAGCGCGGCGATGGCGCACCAGCTCAGCAGCGGCAGCCCCAGGAGCGTGCTGCGCGGCAGACTGAGAAAATCAGCGCTCATCTGATGTGAGTTAACCCAGCCGCCGTCAGTCAGCAGGAAGATAATGCCGCGATAAATGCTCATGGTGCCCAGGGTCACCACGATGGCGGGAATGCCGAGGCGCCAGACCAGCAGGCCGTTAATCATCCCCATCAGCAGGCCCAGCAGGGTTGCCAGCGCCAGCAGCGCCACCACCGGAATACCCGGATAGTGGGCGTTAAGCAGGGCAACGATCATCCCGGTCAGCGCCAGGTTGGCGGCCATCGACAGGTCGATGCCTTTGGTGAGCAACACCATCATCTGGCCGAGGGCGAGGATGATAAGGATGGCGGTATCGTTAAACATCTCCACCAGATTGCCCGGTGAAACGAACGACGGCGCCCGGCTGCCGATGGCGCCGATCATCAAAATGATGACCACCGCCAGCAGCGCTTCGCGATGTTTAAGCCATGCGTGTCCCATCATGCCGCCTCCTGGCCGATGCCGCTGGCGGCGCTAACGATGGTTTCCGCTGTCGCTTCCCCGGCCTGGTATTCGGCGACCATCAGCCCTTCGTGCATCACGATAATCCGGTCGGCCATGCCCATCACTTCCGGCAGCTCTGACGACACCATAATCACCGCCAGTCCCTGGCTGACCAGCTCGGACATAAACTGATGCACGGCGGCTTTTGAGCCGATATCGATGCCTTTGGTCGGCTCGTCGAGGATAATCACCTCGGGGTGGGTCGCCAGCCATTTGCCGATCACCACTTTCTGCTGATTGCCGCCAGAGAGGGTCTCCACCGGCTGCCGCCAGCTGAAGGCTTTAACCTGCAGGCGCGAGGCGTACTCGTCCGCCAGCCGCCATTCCCGGGCGTCGTTCAGGACGCCGTTAGGATTGAGCTTGCTGAGCTGCGGCAGACTGATGTTCTGGGCGATGGGCAGGGCGATGATCGCCCCCTGTTTCTGCCGCTCTTCCGGCACGCAGACGATGCCCGCGCGGATGGCGTCGGCGGGCTGGCGAAAGCGCATGGGGCTGCCGTTCAGGCGGATCTCGCCGGAGGAGGGACGCGAGACACCGGAGAGCGCCTGCATCAGCTCGGTGCGTCCGGCGCCCACCAGGCCGTAAAAGCCGAGAATTTCGCCCTTGCGCAGGCGGAAGCTGATATGGGCAAACTCGGTAGGATGACAGAGATCGGTCACCTCCAGCACCGTTTCTCCGGGCGTGCAGTCGATTTTCGGGTAGGTTTGGGTGATCGCCCGGCCCACCATCATCGACACCATTCGCTCTTCGGTGATGTCGCTTATCGCCCCGGAGCTGACGTACACCCCATCGCGCAGGATGGTGTAATAATCGGCCAGCTCGAAAATTTCATCGAACTTATGCGAGATAAACAGGATCGCTTTGCCGTCCTGCTTCAGACGCTCAACGATGTGATAAAACTCCAGGATTTCATGCTGGGAGAGGGCGGCGGTCGGCTCATCGAGGATCACCACCTGGGCGTCGAAAGCCAGCGCCCGGGCAATCGCCACCATGTGCCGCTGGGCGATGCTGAGGGTTTTCAGCGTGGCCCGCGGGTCGATCTGGACTTCCAGCCGGGTGAGGATCTCGCTGGCTCTGCGGTGCATCGCCGGCCAGTCGAGCGTTTTTAACAGTCCCTTATACAGATACTGGCCGACGAAAATATTTTCACTGACCGAGAGTTCGTCAAACAGCACGGTTTCCTGGTGAATGGCGGTGATCCCTACCTTATGCGCCGATTCCGGCGTTGGCAGATGAATAGGGATCGCTTTATAGAGGATCTCGCCCTCTTCGGGCTGATAAATACCGGTCATCACTTTGACCAGCGTGGATTTCCCCGCGCCGTTTTCGCCGATTAAGGCGGTCACTTTGCCGGGCCAGAGATCAAGCTGCACGTTCTCAAGGGCGCGCACACCGGGAAAAATCTTGGTGATCCCCTTCAGCGACAGCAGTGGCGTTGATGCTGACATGATAGTTCTCCACAAAAATCACCCCTCACCCTAACCCTCTCCCCAAAGGGGCGTGGGAACGGTCCGGCGTCCGCTGGCCACATCGTGCAGAGGACCAGCCTTTCCCCCTCTCCCTCCGGGAGAGGGCCGGGGTGAGGGAACAAGGGTTAGAAAATTTTCGAGAACTTATCGATGTTGCTCGCATCGTAGACGAACGGCTCGGCCATCGCGCCATTCCCCTCAGCATCCAGCTTCACTTTGCCCAGCTTGCCCATACTGGCTTCGGTTTTGGTCGCCGTGCCTTTGACTAAATCGTCGGCCAGATAGGTGGCGGCGTAGCCCAGGTCAATCGGGTTCCAGATGGCGAAGCTTTTGCTGGCGCCGGACTTGATCGCGCCGGCCATTTCCGACGGCAGCCCCAGCCCGGTGACATAGACTTTGCCGATTTTGCCCTGATCCTTCACCGCCTGCGCGGCGGCAACAATGCCCACCGACGACGGCGAAACAATGACTTTCAGGTCCGGATATGATTTCAGCAGGCCCACCGCTTCGCGGTAGCTTTTATCCGACAGATCGTCCCCGTAGGCGACGGTGACCAGCTGTACGGACGGATACTGCGGCAGCACCTTTTTCATCTCCTCAATCCAGATGTTCTGGTTAGTGGAGGTTGGGGTGGCGCTTAACACGGCCACCTCGCCTTTCTCAACGTTCAGCGCCTTCAGCGCATCGGCGGCGAGCTTGACGTTGGTTTCGCCAATTAAGGCGTTATTCGAGGGGTTAAGATGGATCTGGCGGCCTGCCGGCGCCACGCCGGAGTCCCACGAGACCACCTTGATGCCGCGCTGCATCGCTTTTTTCAGCACCGGCACCACCGCGTCCGGATCGTTGGCGGAAATGGCGATCGCATCCACCCCCTGGGCGATCAACCCGTTCAGCACGTCGATCTGCGCTTCGGCGGTGGTAGTGGTCGGGCCGGTGTAGATCACTTTGACATCACCTAACTCTTTGGCTGCCTGTTGGGCGCCAACGTTGGCGGCTTCGAAGAAGCCATTTCCCAGCGATTTCGCCACAAGGGCGATTTTAACTTCGGCTAAGGCGGAACCGGACAACGCCAGGGCGGCAACGGTGAGGATCAAGCTTGTCTTTGTTTTCATTGCTTTTACTCCACATGAGTTAGTTTTGTAGGGTTTGCAGGTGATATTTCGCCCCGTCTCGGTGAGCGGGGCGCGATGTTGTTATGGATAAAGATCTAAAGCGGACTGCAGCGGCTGCACGTTGAAGCGTTTGCCAAGGGCGATAAGCTCTTCGCGGGTGATGGTCTGCTTCATCCCGCCCATGGACAAGACTTTCACCAGCACTTCGGCGGACTTCTCGGCGGTGTCGATCAGGCCGAAGGTCTCATCCAGCGTGGGGCCGCTGCCGAAGACGCCGTGGAATGGCCACAGCACCAGCGAGTGTTTTTGCATGGTTTCGGCGGTCGCCTGGCCGATTTCATCGGTGCCCGGCACCATCCACGGCAGAATGCCGACGCCGTCCGGGAAGACCACCAGACATTCGGTGCTACCTTCCCACAGCTTGCGGGTGAACAGATCGCTGTGGTTCTCCAGAACATAGGTCAGGGCGATCAGGTTGGTGGCATGGCAGTGCATGATCACCCGGTCTTTGCCGCCGGTCAGTTTGATGCGCTCGCTATGCGACAGGAAGTGTGCCGGCAGCTCGGAGGTCGGTACGGCATCCTCGGTGAGGCCCCACAGGATATGGTATCCCGCGCCATCGCTGTCGACCTTTACCACGCCGAGGTTAGCGGCCGGGTCGAGCTGGACGTTACGGAAGAATTTGCCGGAGCCGGTGACGATAAATGGCTGGTTGGCCAGGATTGGCATCGGCTGGCTGAGGGCGATGTAGCGCGGTTTGGCGTGGAAATCCGCCGCGTAAGGTTCGATATCCGCTTCATCCAGACGCAGCGTCAGGTTGCCGCCGTTGCGTTCGTCCCAGCCTTTCAGCCAGGCGTCGGAGGTGGCTTTGATCATGCCCTGGACGAACCAGGCGTCGATAATGGTCTGCATAGTCTTGTCTTTCCTGTTGATTCGGTGGGGGTAGCCCCTCACCCTAACCCTCTCCCCACAGGGGAGAGGGAACTGTTCGGTGCGCTCTGGCAACATCGCGCAGTTCGTAGCCCGGGTAAGGCATCAGCCGCGACCCGGGGAAGCCCGTGCATTACCCGCGCTGGCTCAGAACCGCATTCTCATAAGCCCGTACGTTGTCCAGCCACTGACTGCCCGCCGGCGTGTCGTGACGCTGACAGTACATCTCCCAGATAGCCTGCCACGGCAGCGATTTTTGCTCTTCGAGCAGCGCCAGGCGGGCGGTGTAATCGCCGTCGTTCTCCAACTGACGAAGCTGAGCAGTTGGTTCCAGCAGGGCGCGCAGCAGCGCTTTTTTCATATTCCGGGTACCAATCACCCAGGCTGCGATGCGGTTGATGGAGGCATCGAAGAAGTCGAGGCCGATGTGCACGCGGTCAAACAGGTTGTGGCGAATGATTTCGCTGGCGATGGCCTGGGTCTCATCATCCAGCAGCACCACGTGGTCGCTGTCCCAACGTACCGGGCGGCTGACGTGCAGCAGCAGGCGCGGGATGTAGAGCATGGCGGCAGAGATTTTGTCGGAGATCACTTCCGTCGGGTGGAAGTGGCCGGCATCCAGGCACAGCGCGGTCTGGCGGCTGGTGGCGTAGCCCATATAGAACTCGTTGGAGCCGACGGTGTAGCTTTCGGCGCCGATGCCGAACAGCTTGCTCTCCACGGCGTCAATATGGTGCGCCGGGTCGAGCTTCTCGCTGATCACTTCATCAAGGGCATTCAGCAACCGCTGGCGCGGCGCGAAGCGGTCAACGGTAATATCTTTCATGCCGTCCGGCACCCAGATATTCATCACCGATGGGGTACCCAGCTGTTCGCCAAAATAAGCGGATACGCGACGGCTGGCTTTGCAGTGGTCGATCCAGAACTGGCGGATCTCATCGTTGGCGTGCGACAGGGTAAAGCCGTCGGCGCTCAGCGGATGCGAGAAGCAGGAGGGGTTGAAATCCAGCCCCAGTTTGTTGGCTTTCGCCCACGTAACCCAGTTTTTAAAGTGCTCCGGCTTAATCTCATTGCGCGCTACCGGTGCGTCGGATTCCAGGTAAATAGCATGCAGGTTGAGACGCTTTGGTCCCGGGATCAGGCTCAGCGCCTGCTCAAGGTCGGCGCGTAGCTCTTCAGCATTGCGCGCTTTGCCCGGGTAGTTGCCGGTCGCCTGGATGCCGCCGGTCAGGCTTCCCGCCGGGTTTTCGAAACCGGCGACGTCGTCACCCTGCCAGCAGTGCATGGAGACGGGCAGACGGTCCAGCTGGCGCAGGGCCTCCTCGACATCCACGCCGACGGCGGCGTAGCGCTGCTTAGCAATTTCCCAGGCTTGTTCAAGTTGAGTGGTCATGCGCAAAGCTCCTTGGTCTGTTGTGGCTGAAACTGCGCCACGAAACGGGCAATTTCACTATCAGGATTGGGGGTAAAAGCGGTGAGCGCCGCGTTGTCGCGCACCACTTGACGAAACTCATCGACATTGGCCAGCTCGTCGAGGGTCATTAACTGGATGCCGATATTGCCGAGGGTGGAGGCTTCTATCGGGCCGGCCACGACGGCGATCCCGCAGGCGTCAGCGCACAGCTGGTTAAGCAGCGCGTTCTGGCAGCCGCCGCCGACGATATGCAGCTGGCTGAAGGGCTGGCCGCGCAGCGCCGCCAGCTCGTTAAGCACCCGGGCGTAGAGCAGCGCCAGGCTGTCGAAAATGCAGCGCGCCAGCTCGGCATCGCTTTCAGGAACCGGCTGCCCGGCATCGCGACAGGCGGCCTGGATCTCGGCGCTCATACTGGCCGGGTTGATAAAGCGGTCATCGTTGCAGTCAATCATGAAGCGGCACGCCGGTAGCGCGGCGGTGCGGGCGATCAGCCCCTGCAGGTCGCTGACGTTTTGCTCTTTCAGCACCCGCTGCAGCAGCCACAGGCCCATGATATTTTTCAGCACCCGATAGCGGCCTTCCGCTCCGCCTTCGTTGGTGATATTGGCCTGCAGCGCCGCGTCGCAGTTGTATGGGGTCAGGCTTTCAAACCCCATCAGCGACCAGGTGCCGGAGGAGAGATAGGCGGCATCACGGTCGGCCAGCGGAGAGGCGATCACCGCGCTGGCGGTGTCGTGGCTGGCGACAGCGACCACCGGAATACGGTTGCCCTGCGGGCAGATCCAGTGACCAATCACATTGCCGGGGTGGGTCGGCGTTCCGAACCACGCCAACGGCGCGCCGGTCCAGTTCAGCAGCGTCTCATCCCAGCTATCGCTATTGATGTTAACCAGCTGGGTGGTGGTGGCGTTGGTATATTCCCAGTTCAGATTGCCGGTCAGGCGGAAGCTGAAATAGTCGGGGATCAGCAGGGCATGCGCGGCCTGACTGACCAGCTCCGGCTGCTGCTCCACCAGGGCGCGCAGCTGGTAAAGGGTGTTAAACGGCAGAAACTGAATACCACTGCGGCGATAGATCTCCGCCCGGCCCAGTTGTTCTTCAGCGTGACGTAGCAGGCCCTGGGTGCGGTCGTCGCGATAGGAGATCGGCAGTCCGACGCGCTGGCCCTGCTTATCCAGCAGGACATAATCCACCCCCCAGGTATCGATGCCGATACTGTCGATCAGGATGCCCTGCTCACACACTTTCTCCAGCCCGCGACGGATCTCGCCTTCAAGGCTATCCACATCCCAGCAGTCGAAGCCATCCACCTTCTGCAGGCTGTTGGTGAAGCGATGAATTTCCCGCAGGGTCAGGGCGCGTGGCCCGGACTGATAGCTGGCGAGCATCACCCGCCCGCTGGAGGCGCCTAAATCGACGGCGACACAATGACGAATACTCATGGAAAGACCCTTCTTAAAATCATTGTCCGCAGTCTAAAAAAGGACGCTTACTGACACCTTCTCGCTACGGACAGTCAAAACTGGCCGCTGGCAAGAAAGCAAAGGTGACCGTGAGGGAAATCACAATTTGCGGTTTTAGGGGGTGGCGAGGGGGATGTGATGGCGTCCGCAGTTCCGTATCTTTCCGGCTGATTCTTGAAAAAGCGGCAGGATTTACGAATTTCATGGTCAAAAATTGAAGGCCGGATAGCCAACCCTTCATTACTATCAGCCGGTGACTGATAATTTTTCTCATTACGAGGGTGGCATCATGACCATATTGCACAGTACGGATTTCTTTAAGGCCGGGATCTCGACGGTGGCTATTGAACCCCGCCTCCCTCAGTCGGCCTTTCCGGAACATCACCATGATTTCCATGAAATTGTCATCGTGGAGCAGGGCACGGGTATTCACGTCTTCAATGGTCAGCCCTATACCATCGGCGGCGGTTCGGTCTGCTTTATTCGCGATCACGACCGGCATCTGTACGAGCATACGGATAACCTGTGTCTGACCAACGTGCTCTATCGCGCGCCGGATGCGTTTCGTTTTCTCGCCGGGGTCAGCCAACTGCTGCCCCAGGAGCAGGAGGGGAACTACCCATCGCACTGGCGGGTGAACCAGACGGTCCTGCAGCAGGTTCGGCATATCGTGGCGCAGATGGAGGCCATGGGGAGCGAAACGGATACCCATGCCGTCGCCAGCCGTGAGATCCTGTTTATGCAGCTGCTGGTGCTGTTGCGTAAAAGCAGTCTTGCGGAAGAGGCTACCAACAATGATGCGCGGCTGAATCAGCTGCTGGCCTGGCTGGAAGATCATTTTGCCCAGGAGATCTGCTGGGAGGAGGTGGCGGCGCAGTTTTCGCTGTCGCTGCGTACCCTGCACCGCCAGCTGAAGCAGCAGACCGGCCTGACGCCGCAGCGCTATCTTAATCGGGTGCGCCTGATGAAGGCCCGGCATCTGCTGCGCCACAGCGATGAAAGCGTGACTGATATCGCTTTTCGCTGCGGCTTCGGCGACAGTAACCACTTTTCGACGCTTTTTCGCCGCGAATTTGACTGGTCGCCGCGCGATATCCGCCAGGGCCGCGACGCCATTCTTCAGTAACGCGAGAAGAGTCAACGTATTGCGGGCTAAAAACGCGAATAATGCGCCCTTATCCGCGTTTGGAGTGTGAGCCGTGGCCGGTCTGATTCTACGTAAAGAGGAGTTTTTCCCTTCCGCCACGCAGGCAGTGGCGGTGGCTGACCGCTACCCGCAAAATGTTTTTGCCGAGCATACCCACGAGTTCTGCGAGCTGGTGCTGGTGTGGCGCGGCAACGGGCTGCACGTCCTTAACGATCGCCCCTGGCGCATTACCCGCGGCGATCTGTTCTATATTCGCGCCGAAGATAAACACTCCTATGCTTCGGTTAATGATTTAGTCCTGCAGAACATCATCTATTGCCCGGAGCGGCTGCAGCTCAATTTTGACTGGGCGGGGACGATCCCTGGCCTCTTTGGCACGCCGTGGAAGCCCCACTGGCGCATGGGCAGCACAGGTATGGCGCAGGCGCGCCAGGTGATTAGCCAGCTTGAGCATGAGTGCGCCCGGCGCGACGCGCAGGGAAATGCGATGGCCGAACTGCTTTTTGCCCAGCTGGCGCTGACGTTGCAGCGCCATCGCTACGCGACGGATGATCCCGCGGCGACGCAGCGCGAAGCGCTGCTGGACAAACTGCTGGCCGCGCTGGCGGCCAGCCTCAGCCGCCCCTTTGTTCTGGAGCGTTTCTGCGAGCAGGAGGGCGGCAGCGAGCGGGCGCTTCGCCAGCAGTTTCGCCAGCAAACCGGGATGACCATCAATCACTATTTACGCCAGCTGCGGATCTGCCATGCGCAGTATCTGCTGCAGCATACCGAGCGCTTAATCGGCGATATCGCCATGCAGTGCGGCTTTGAGGACAGTAACTACTTTTCGGTGGTTTTTAGCCGGGAAATCGGCATGTCGCCGGGGCAGTGGCGGCAGCGCAGTCGCGCCGCCGCCTGAAGACCGTCGTTGTCTGGCTGATGACCCGGTGGTTAACTGGCCATTCCCAGGCCGACGATATTGGCGGCGATGATGATCACCACGCAGCCGAGGCTCAGGACGCTCACCGGACGACGACCGGCGTTGTTCCACTCCTTCAGCACCAGACCCACCAGACCGCCGCACAGCACGTAGAAACTCATGTGCAGCATCCAGCTCATATAGTCATACTGCGCCGGAATGCTGGCGTGGCCCCAGGCATAGAAGAAGAACTGGAGATACCACATCAGGCCGCCGAGGGCGGAGAGCAGAAGGTTGCTGATGATGAGCGGTTTGGCCAGCGAGAAATCGGCTTTGACTGACAGGTTCTTCACTTTCGCCAGACGAATAAAGCAGAAGCCGAGGTTGACCAGCGCCCCGCCGCCCATAATGACTACGTAGCTTGGCAGCGCCGCGTACAGCGGGTCGACGCCGAGCGCTGCGGCGGCGTCATGCATCGGTTTGGCGGCGTTCATCGCGAACGACATCCCTGCGGAGAAGATGCCGCACATCACCGCCAGCAGAAGTCCTTTCTTCAGATTGAACTCTTCGGCTTTGATGCCCATTTTGCGCTCTTTCAGCTGGCCTGCGCGGGTGACGATGCCGACGCCAATCACCGCCACCAGCACGCCGAGCAGCGTCATTTGACCGCCCTGGGTGTGCATCAGCACTGCAAACTGACCGTTAATAATCGGCGTCATCAGCGTGCCGACAATCAGCGTGATGCCAATGGCGATGCCAATCCCCATCGACATGCCAAGATAGCGCATGGTCAGGCCATAGTTGATATTACCGATGCCCCACATAGCGCCGAACAGGAAGACCGGCAGCAGCGTGGAGGCGTTAAAGGAGCGGTAGTAGGCCCAGAAGTCGGGTAACAGCGTGGCGCTGATGGCCCAGGGCAGGATCAGCCAGGAGACGATCCCTCCAACCGACCACATGGTTTCCCACGACCAGTGTTTTACTTTTTTGAACGGGGCATAGAAACAGGCGGCACTGGCGGCCCCTATCAAATGCCAAAAAATACCCATCGTAATCGCGTGGTTCATTGATTTTATCCTCATCTTTTTTTATCGGAGACGGCGGCTTCCGATGTGATGAGTGTAAAAATTAGCCGCTTTGGCCGCCTTCAAGCCGTTGCCACAGGATGGCGAACCCTGGCAACCATGGGCTTAATTAGTTGTTCTACATCACAAAATGACGGGTATTTCTTCTGGTTATATCCATATGAAAAATACGGCATTGATAAGCATTTTCAATACCATTTAATTAACTATAATGGACAAACTGCTTACGCGGCGTTAACACTTGAGCCGCTCGACAATAATGGAGATGATTATGAGCTATACCCTGCCATCCCTGCCGTACGCTTACGATGCTCTGGAACCGCACTTCGACAAGCAGACGATGGAGATCCATCACACTAAACACCATCAGACCTACGTGAACAATGCCAACGCCGCGCTGGAAAGCCTGCCGGAGTTCGCTAACCTGTCCGCTGAAGAGCTGATCACCAAGCTGGATCAACTGCCGGCTGACAAAAAAACCGTACTGCGTAACAACGCGGGCGGCCACGCTAACCACAGCCTGTTCTGGAAAGGCCTGAAAACCGGCACCACCCTGCAGGGCGACCTGAAAGCGGCTATCGAGCGCGATTTCGGCTCTGTAGACAATTTCAAAGCGGAATTCGAAAAAGCCGCTGCGACCCGTTTCGGCTCCGGCTGGGCGTGGCTGGTACTGAAAGGTGACAAACTGGCCGTTGTCTCCACCGCCAACCAGGATTCCCCGCTGATGGGCGAAGCCATTTCCGGCGCTTCCGGCTTCCCGATCCTGGGTCTGGACGTGTGGGAACACGCTTACTACCTGAAATTCCAGAACCGTCGCCCGGACTACATCAAAGCCTTCTGGGACGTAGTGAACTGGGACGAAGCTGCAGCGCGTTTTGCCGCTAAAAAATAAGGTTGCATTGCGCTAAGAGAGAAGCGAGTCTGATGACTCGCTTTTTTTATATCTGTAGCAAGGAGAGCAGCCATGCATTATCCGGTGAATGTCTTTGTCGGCAAAATCAGGGACTACGCGGGCAGTCGCCCCAGCGCGATCGGCAAAATCCAGGTCGATGGCGAATTGCAGCTCGGCGATCTCGGCCTCGATGGGGATGAGCAGGCGGAGAAGAAAATACACGGCGGGCCGGACCGCGCGCTGTGCCACTATCCGCGCGAACACTATGCCGACTGGATGCGTGAATTCCCCCAGCAGGCCGAGCGCTTCTGCGCGCCGGCGTTCGGCGAAAACCTCTCCACCACCGGGCTTACCGAGCAAAATGTTTATATCGGCGATATCTTTCGCTGGGGCGAGGCGCTGATCCAGGTCACCCAGCCGCGATCGCCGTGCTTCAAGCTCAACTTTCATTTTGCGATCGGTGATATGGCGCAGCTGGTGCAAAACAGCGGGAAGACCGGCTGGTTGTATCGGGTGATTGCCGGGGGGCAAGTCTCCAGCGATGCGCCCCTAGAACTGGTTTCCCGGCTGAGCGATGTCAGTGTCCATGAGGCCGGGGCGATTGCCTGGCAGATGCCGTTTGATGATGATCAGTATCATCGTTTATTGTCGGCTGCGGGCCTGTCGGTGAGCTGGAGCAGAACGCTGCAGAAACGACGTTTAAGCGGTAAGATCGAGGATAGTTCGCGGAGATTGTGGGGGAAATAATTCCCCCACATTGAGTATTTTCGGGGATGCTCCCGGCTTAGCGCAGCGCAAGCCGGGACAGAGTCAGGTGCGCTTATACAGCGGCAGCCAAAGGGTTAAGCGCAAACCACCCAGCGGGCTGTCGTCGGCCTTCACCCAACCGCGGTGTTGCTGAATAGCGGTTTCGACAATCGCCAGCCCCAGGCCGGTGCCGCCGGACTCGCGGTCGCGCGCCTCGTCGGTCCGGTAGAATGGCCGGAAAATCTGTTCGCGATCCTCCGGGCTGACGCCCGGGCCGTCGTCGTCGACGTTAACCGTAATCCCGTCTTTATCCACCGAGAAGCTGACGGAAATCTTCGTGTGTGAGTAGCGCAGGGCGTTGCGGACGATATTCTCCAGCGCGCTTTCCAGCGCATTAGGGTTACCGTACAGCGGCCAGGGGCCCGGCGGATACTCAACGGTGAAAGATTTACCCATCTGCTCGGCTTCAAACGCCGCGTTGTCCAGCACTTCGCCCCACAGCTGATTGGCTTTCACCGTCTCGCTGACCAGGGCATTTTTGGCCTGATTGCGCGACATCACCAGCAGGTCGTTGATCATGCTGTCCAGCCGGTGCGCCTCGGTTTCGATGCGCTCCAGCTCCTTGCTCTCACCGCTGCGGCGACGCAGCAGGGCGGTGCCCAACTGCAGGCGCGTAAGTGGTGTGCGCAGCTCATGCGAGATATCAGACAGCAGCCGCTGCTGGCTGGTCATCATCCGCTCCAGCGCGGTGACCATCTGGTTAAAGCTGGCGCCAGCGGCTAAGAACTCCTGCGGCCCGGCTTCCAGCTCCGGATGCTGGCGCAGGTTGCCCTGGGCGACTTCGTCGGCGGCGTTTTTCAGCTTACGCGCCGGTTTCGCCAGGCTCCACGCCAGCCACAGCAGCAGCGGGGCGCTGACCAGCATCGTGACGATAAGCAGCAGCAATGGTCGATCAAACAGCAGGTTGATAAAGTCGGATTGTGAGGTGCTGGCGGGACGAATCAGATAGAGCTGATAGTTATCCTCACCGTCCCTGACGGAAAACGGGCCCACCATTTCCAGGCGGCCATAGCGTTTTTTCTGCGGATGATCGGCATTATCGGCCTGGCCGATAAAGTTACGAATGATCTGCATCTCGTTGCGTTCTGCGCCGATCACGCGGCCTTCGCTGGTCACCAGCAGCAGGCGTTGTCCCGGCGGCGCCCATTTATCGATGGCGCGAAACAGACGGCGCCACCACATCAGGTCGTTTGGCGGATCGTTGGCCAGCTCGGCCTCGACGTGCTGCTCGATCATGATGCCCTGACGCTGCTCGCTTTCCAGCAGCTCGGTCATCTGCCGGGAATCCAGTTTGGGCAACATCAGCACCAGCATCAACACCAGCGCCAGCGTGAGCCAGAAGATGGCGAAGATGCGTGCAGTCAAACTTCCAATCATGAAGCGGAAACCATCAGATACCCGCGGCCACGCAGCGTTTTAAACCACGGATGGCCATCTTTGCGCTCCGGCAGCTTACGCCGCAGGTTGGAAATATGCATATCGATGGCGCGGTCGAACGGCGTCAGGCGCTTGCCTAACACTTCCTGGCTTAAATGTTCACGCGACACCACCTGGCCGAGATGTTGCGCTAACAGATAGAGCAGGGTGAATTCGGTACCGGTGAGCTCCAGCGTCTGGCCATCGAAATTGGCTTCCTGACGGCCCGGATTGAGGCTTAAGGCATCCACTTCCAGCGTTGGCGATCCGGCTTCGGTCGTCTGCTGCTGCTCGCTCCAGTGGGAACGGCGCAGAATCGCGCGTATACGGGCCACCAGTTCACGATCGTTGAACGGCTTAGGCAAATAGTCATCCGCGCCCAGCTCAAGGCCGAGAACGCGATCCAGCTCGCTCCCGCGCGCTGTTAGCATGATAACCGGGGTCTGGTGTGTCTGACGCAGCTCTTTCAGCGTATCAATACCGTTTTTCTTCGGCATCATTACGTCGAGGAGCAATAAATCAACGCTGTCGTCCAGAAGGGCCAGCGCCTGTTCCCCATCATGGGCCACCAGCACGTTAAAACCTTCCATATCGAGCAGCTCTTTTAACAGGGAGGTGAGCTCCCGGTCATCATCAACTAACAGGATTTTATTCATCTTTTAAATACCTCCGAGGCAGAAATTACGTCATCAAGGCCCGCTAATCCATGACTTTACGTTGTTTTACACCCCCTGACGCATGTTTGCAGCCTGAATCGTAGACTGTCTCTCGTTGAATCGCGACACAAACGTTTTGGGAGTATGTGATGCGCAATGTTATCGCTGCCGTCATGGCCTCAACGCTGGCGCTAAGTGCATATAGCCAGGCCGCTGAAGTCGTTACCAGCGTTAACTGGCTCCCCGGAGACGAAGGGGGACAGCGCGGTAGCCAGAGCCATATGTTTGACGGCATAAGTTTAACCGAGCAGCAACGTCAGCAGTTACGGGATCTTATGCAACGGGCACGCCACGACAGGCTCCCCGTTAATGTTAGCGAAATGGAGACAATGCATCGCCTTGTCACCGCAGAAAATTTTGATGAAAACGCTGTGCGCGCTCAGGCAGAAAAGATGGCGCAGGAACAGGTTGCTCGCCAGGTCGAGATGGCTAAGGTCCGCAACCAGATGTATCACCTGCTTACGCCAGAGCAGCAAGCGGTTTTAAATGCTAAGCACCAGCAACGTATGGATCAGTTGCGTGAGGTTGCAAGGATGCAGAAAGGCTCAGCCATGATGCTTTCGAGTAGTAGCAACACCCTGCAACCCCAGTAACAAACCCTGTTTTCCTTGCCATAGACACCATCCCTGTCTTCCCCCACATGATGTGGGGGTTTTTTTTGCCCTTTTTTCGGCAAATCAACTTCTTCGCGTATCCCGTGAGCGTCACAAGTTCAGGTTATACTAAGCGCATTGCAGGAGAAGGAGCCTATATGAATCAATCTTATGGCCGGTTGGTCAGCCGCGCCGCTATCGCCGCGACGGCCATGGCCTCCGCGTTACTTTTGATCAAAATTTTTGCGTGGTGGTATACCGGTTCAGTCAGTATTCTGGCTGCGCTGGTGGATTCGCTGGTGGATATTGCCGCCTCGCTGACCAACCTGCTGGTGGTTCGCTATTCGCTGCAACCTGCTGATGAAGAACATACCTTTGGCCATGGTAAAGCGGAATCGCTGGCGGCGCTGGCACAAAGCATGTTTATTTCCGGCTCGGCGTTGTTTCTGTTTCTCACCGGCATCCAGCACCTGGTGCGTCCGGAGCCGCTGCAGGCCGCTGGCGTCGGTGTCGTCGTCACGTTGATCGCCCTGTTCAGCACGCTGGCGCTGGTGACCTTTCAGCGCTGGGTGGTGCGAAAAACCCAGAGCCAGGCGGTGCGGGCGGATATGCTTCATTATCAGTCTGATGTTATGATGAACGGCGCTATTCTGGTGGCGCTGGGCCTTTCCTGGTACGGCTGGCATCGCGCCGATGCGTTGTTTGCCTTAGGAATTGGCATCTATATTTTATATAGCGCGCTGCGGATGGGCTATGAGGCGGTTCAGTCACTACTCGACCGCGCCTTGCCTGACGAGGAGCGTCAGGACATTATCACCATCGTGACCGCATGGCCCGGCATCCGCGGGGCGCACGATCTACGAACGCGGCAGTCAGGGCCGACCCGCTTTATTCAGATTCATTTGGAAATGGAAGATAACCTCCCGCTGGTGCAAGCCCACGTGATTGCAGACCAGGTGGAGCAGGCGATTCTGCGCCGTTTCCCGGGTTCCGATGTCATTATCCATCAGGATCCCAGTTCTGTGGTGCCAGCGGCGCAGCAGGGCTTTTTTGAGCGTTAGGTTATAGTCTGTAAACTCGATGTAAAAATGTGGGGCAGATCGGCATTTTTTGTATAAATTACCGCCGTTTGGTCTGACCTGAATCAATTCAGCTTGAGGCGTTTGATATACTATTGTCATTAGCGTCGTGCACTCCTGGTGAGGGAGCGCTTCAGGCAACAGAATTATTTTTTGCTTCCTAAGTTCAGAGGTAGTCATGATTAAGAAAATCGGTGTGTTGACAAGTGGCGGTGATGCGCCGGGCATGAACGCAGCAATTCGTGGCGTTGTGCGCGCGGCATTAACGGAAGGTCTGGAAGTTTTTGGAATCTATGACGGTTACCTCGGATTGTATGAAGACCGTATGGTTCAGCTCGACCGTTACAGCGTTTCCGACATGATCAACCGCGGCGGCACCTTCCTGGGCTCCGCTCGCTTCCCGGAATTCCGCGAAGAACACATTCGCGCTGTGGCTATCGAAAACATGAAGAAGCGCGGCCTGGATGCGCTGGTGGTTATCGGTGGTGACGGATCCTATATGGGGGCAATGCGCCTGACCGAGATGGGCTTCCCGTGCATCGGTCTGCCGGGCACCATCGACAACGATATCAAAGGCACTGACTACACCATCGGCTTTTTCACCGCCCTGAGCACCGTGGTGGAAGCGATTGACCGTCTGCGCGACACCTCTTCTTCACACCAGCGCATCTCCGTGGTGGAAGTGATGGGCCGTTACTGCGGCGACCTGACCCTGGCGGCGGCGATTGCCGGCGGCTGTGAGTTCATCATGGTGCCGGAAGTGGAATACACCCGTGACGATCTGGTGGCCGAAATCAAAGCCGGTATCGCGAAAGGTAAGAAACACGCTATCGTGGCGATCACCGAGCACATGTGCGACGTTGACGAGCTGGCAAGCTACATCGAGAAAGAAACCGGCCGTGAAACTCGCGCCACCGTCCTCGGCCACATTCAACGCGGCGGTTCCCCGGTTCCTTACGACCGCATCCTGGCTTCCCGCATGGGCGCCTATGCAATTGAGCTGCTGCTGCAAGGCCATGGCGGCCGTTGCGTCGGCATCCAGAACGAGAAGCTGGTGCACCACGACATCATCGATGCCATCGAGAACATGAAGCGTCCGTTCAAGAACGACTGGCTGGATTGCGCGAAGAAACTGTACTAAGTTGCGCGTCGGATAAACAAAAGGCCTTCTCATGGAGAAGGCCTTTTTTATGGCGGAGGGTTTATTCGATATCCAGCGGGTCTTCCGACAGGATCATCCCGGTGTTATCGGCATACAGATGGTCGCCGGAGAAGAAGGTCACCCCGCCGAAATTGACGCGCACGTCGCTTTCGCCGATGCCTTCGCCAGCCGCGCCGACCGGAATAGCCGCCAGCGCCTGGATGCCGATGTCCAGTTCCTCAAGGTCGTCAACCTGGCGCACCGCGCCATAGACCACTAACCCTTCCCATTCATTCTGTACGGCCAGACGCGCCAGGTCGGCGTCAATTAACGCGCGTCGTACTGAGCCGCCGCCGTCGATCAGGAGAATATGACCACGGCCGTTCTGCTCGAGCAGATCATAGAGCAACCCGTTATCCTCGAAACATTTTACCGTAATGATTTGTCCACCAAACGACGACCGTCCTCCAAAGTTAGAGAACAGCGGTTCCACGACGTTGACATCTTCCTGGTAGATGTCACAAAGCTCGGAAGTATCGTATTTCATAGGCTTAACGTTCAGTTGCTGCGAGAGTTTTTAGTATATCCCGCGAATCCCATTGTTGGCAAAATCATCAATTGTTAATTGATATTTGTCAGTTAAGCCATCAGCTTACTGGCAATAATTCCGATAACAAACAGCAGGTTGGTCAGTAAGGCCCCTTTGACCGTCTTTTCGAGCATTGGCCGCATCGCCAGCGGATCGGATTCGCGCAGGACGTAGCGCGCCTGTTTCACCAGCAGCGGCGTGGCGAGAATAAACAGCCAGCCCCAGGCTGAATGCAGCGCCAGCAGGTTAAATAGCGCCAGACACAGCAGGGCGCCGAGCAGCAGGCAGGCATGATAGCGGCGGGCATTGACCGGGCCCAGGCGCACGGCGAGGGTGTTTTTTCCGTTCTGGCGATCGCTATCAATATCGCGCAGATTATTGATGTTCAGCACGGCGGTTGCCAGCAGACCGCAGGCCGTCGCTGGCAGAAAAATGGCCGCTTCCACATTATGGGCTTGCAGATACCAGCTGCCGAGGACGCTCAGCCAGCCGAAGAAAACGAGTACTGAGATATCACCCAGACCAATATATCCATAGGGGCGGGTGCCCACCGTGTAGGTGATGGCGGCCACGATAGACAGGCCTCCCAGGGCGAGGAAGCCGATGAAGTCGCCGACGCTCTGCCAGGCGGCGCACAGCAGCGCCAGACCAAACAGACAGATCAGCGCGACGGTGACGATGAGAGCGCGCTTCATCTGCTGGGGGGTAATCACCCCTTTCTGCATGCCGCGCAGCGGCCCGATGCGATCGGGTTTATCGCTCCCTTTGACTGCGTCGCCATAGTCATTCGCCAGGTTAGAAAGAATTTGCAGCAAGCCAGCGGTGATCAGCGCCAGCAGAGCAACCCAGGGATCAAAATGGCCCTGCTGCCAGGCAAGGGTGGTGCCAACAATAATCGCGGCAAACGCCAGCGGTAACGTTTTAGGACGCAGGCTTTCCAGCCATGCCCGAGAACGGCTGATATCAGTCATAGTTATTTTAGCCAATAAAAATGGGGGCTATAGCCCCCATCAACAGTGATGAAAATGCATTGCACCGGATTATAGGATAAAACGGCTCAGATCTTCATCTGCCACCAGAACATCCAGGTGTTTACTCACATATTCGGCATCGATAATGACGGTCTGGCCGTTCATCTCGCTGGCATCATAGGAAATATCTTCCACCAGACGCTCCAGCACGGTGTGCAGGCGACGCGCACCGATGTTCTCGGTGGTTTCGTTTACCTGCCACGCGGCCTGGGCGATACGCTTGATACCGTCTTCGGTGAATTCGATATTCACCCCTTCGGTCGCCATCAGCGCTTTGTACTGCACGGTGATGGAGGCATTCGGCTCGGTCAGGATGCGCTCGAAGTCATGGGTGGTCAGCGCTTTCAGCTCAACGCGGATCGGCAGACGCCCCTGCAGTTCAGGGATCAGATCGGACGGACTGGCCACCTGGAACGCGCCGGAGGCGATAAACAGAATGTGGTCGGTCTTAACCATCCCGTGCTTGGTGGAGACGGTGCAGCCTTCAACCAGCGGCAGCAGGTCGCGCTGTACGCCTTCGCGAGACACGTCCGGGCCGGAGGAGTTGCCGCCGCGCTTACAGATTTTGTCGATTTCGTCGATAAAGACGATACCGTGCTGTTCTACAGCGTCGATGGCTTCCTGCTTCAGCTCTTCCGGGTTGACCAGCTTGGCCGCTTCTTCTTCAATCAGCAGCTTCATCGCGTCTTTGATTTTCAGCTTACGCGGTTTCTGCTTCTGACCGCCGAGGTTCTGGAACATGGACTGCAGCTGGCTGGTCATCTCTTCCATGCCCGGAGGGGACATGATTTCAACGCCCATCGGCGCCGCAGCGAGATCGATTTCAATCTCTTTATCGTCCAGCTGGCCTTCACGCAGTTTCTTGCGGAACGCCTGGCGCGCAGCAGAGGGTTCCTGCGGCTGTTCAGCCTGGCCCCAGTTGTTTTTCGCCGGTGGGATCAGCACGTCAAGCACGCGCTCTTCCGCCAGCTCTTCCGCGCGGTAACGGTTTTTATCGATGGACTGCATGCGAACCATTTTGATCGCCGCATCGGTCAGATCGCGGATGATCGAGTCCACTTCTTTACCAACATAGCCCACTTCGGTGAACTTGGTCGCTTCAACTTTAATAAACGGCGCGTTGGCCAGTTTCGCCAGACGACGGGCAATCTCGGTTTTACCGACGCCGGTTGGGCCGATCATCAGAATGTTTTTCGGCGTGACTTCATGACGCAGCTCTTCGTTAAGCTGCATCCGGCGCCAGCGGTTACGCAGGGCGATAGCAACAGAACGCTTGGCGGCGTCCTGGCCGATAATGTGTTTGTCCAGTTCGCTGACAATTTCGCGTGGGGTCATTTCAGACATGGGAGATCCTTACGCTTTAGAAGGTAATTCTTCGATGGTGTGGAAATGGTTGGTATAGATGCAGATATCACCTGCAATATCCAACGCTTTCTCGGCGATGTCGCGCGCGCCCATATCGGTGTTTTCCAACAGCGCGCGGGCCGCGGCCTGGGCGTAAGGACCGCCGGAGCCGATAGCAATCAAATCGTTTTCTGGCTGTACCACGTCGCCGTTACCGGTGATGATAAGCGACGCGTTTTCGTCCGCGACGGCCAGCAGCGCTTCCAGCTTGCGCAACATCCGATCGGTTCGCCAGTCTTTGGCCAGCTCAACGGCGGCCTTCACCAGATGGCCCTGGTGCATTTCCAGTTTACGTTCAAACAGTTCGAACAGCGTGAAGGCGTCAGCGGTGCCGCCAGCAAAACCGGCAATCACTTTGTCGTTATACAGACGACGCACTTTCTTCACGTTGCCCTTCATCACGGTGTTGCCCAGCGTGGCCTGGCCATCACCGGCAATAACAACATGGCCGTTACGGCGAACACTTACAATTGTAGTCACGAGCAGACCCCTTGGTTGCAAAAGCGGAACAGGGGCCCCGCGCTGTCCGCGGGGCCGAATGCAATTATAGATGGGGGGGATTTTGAGGGTTTCAACCCCTGGCGGCGAGACGAATGCAGTTCGCGTGTCCGGCCATCTTCAGACGGGTGATCATCTCGTTGGCGCTTTCTTTGCCTTTCAGCGGGCCAATGACTACGCGGTTCCAGCCGTTGTTGGTGGTGATATGTGAAGCAAACCCTTCAAAAGCCAGCTGAGCGCGGACGGTTTCGGCCTGCTCGGCGCCTTTAAAGGAGCCGCACTGGATCATCCAGCTACGATCGTCTTTCTTCTCGGCGGCTTTCGGCGCTTCCTCCACGCGGGTTACCGGCGCGGCGGCCTGCGTACGTGGCTGCGTGGTATTGGTATGCGCCGGCGTCTGCAGCAGATCCTGGTACGGCTGCTGGTTCGACGCGGTCTGCTTCGGCTGTTGCTGTTGCACCGGCTTCGGCTGCTGGACGCGCGGCTGCTGCTGCACGGCCTGCGGCTGAGTTTGCGCCCACTGCTGCTGTTGCGCCTGCTGTTGCTGCTGTGCTAAACGCTGACGCTGCAGCGTCTGCTGGCGCTGTGCCGGGGTTTGTTCGTTCCACGGCACTTCGGTCAGCTGGGTCGGCTGCTGGCGCA
This sequence comes from Klebsiella sp. X1-16S-Nf21, assembly GCF_002837615.1. Lineage (NCBI taxonomy): Bacteria > Pseudomonadati > Pseudomonadota > Gammaproteobacteria > Enterobacterales > Enterobacteriaceae > Klebsiella > Klebsiella sp. X1-16S-Nf21. The sequence goes on along the minus strand of NZ_PJDK01000010.1, from coordinate 33,507 downwards.
TATCGGCCTGCATCTGGGCGAGCAGCTGGCGCTGCTCGTCGGTCAGCTGTTCCGGTTTCATCACCTCGCCACCGGCGGTCGGTTCGGTCGGCGCGCGGACGCCAGGCTGGCGGCTTTCCAGCTCTTTGATATAGCGCCAGCGCTCTTCCGGTTTTGGCGGCAAGCCGTTACCGGCGGCCTGGCGATTTTGCATCGCTTCCGCTTCTTCTTTCTTATGGTGCGTAATGAAATAAAGTCCACCGATAAAGGCCACCAGCACCGCCGCCGCGATCGCCACCATCGCCGGTGAAATCGCCGGAAGGCTGCTTTGCTTATTCCTTGAGCTTCGGGTAGTGCTCTTTTTGCGCCGCGAAGAAGCCGGTTGGCTGCGGCGTACATAATCTCGTTGTGCCACTATCGTTTCGCTGTCTTATATTTGTTCGTCAGCCCGCCATGTTACTTAAGCGGCGGGCCTTTGACCAGAAGAGCAGGCCCGAAAGCCTGATGGTTATCGTCTGATTTTTTGCGTACTGCCGCGAACGATCAGTTCGCAATCGAGCAGACGTGAGCCGCTGTTCACATTATGACCCTGCATTTGCTCAAGTAATAGCAGCATTCCTTCACGGCCGATATCAAAACGCGGCTGTGAAACGGTAGTCAACGGCGGATCGCAAAATTCAGACAACGCGATGTTATCGAAGCCGACAATCGACAGGTCGTCCGGCACCTTCAGGCCGCGGCGTTTCGCCAGCGACAAGGCGCCCAGCGCCATCACATCACTATGGCAGAAGACCGCGGTGGGCGGCACAGGTTGCGCCAGCAGTTGTTCCAGCGCATTGGCGCCGGCTTCGAAAGTAAAGTTGCCGCGAGCGATATAGTGCGGATCGACGGTGATGCCACTGCGACGCAGCGCCTGCACGTAACCCTGCAGACGATAATGGCACAGCGGCATATCTTCCGGGCCAGCGATACAGCCAATACGCTGGTGTCCCAGTTCGTGGAGATAGTTCACCGCGTTAAAGGCCGCCGTCAGGTTATCGATGTGGACGGTGGGCAGCTCCAGCTCCGGCGCGAATTCGTTCGACATGACCATCGGCGGCAAATTGCGCTGCTCTTCCACGCTGGCGTCGAATGGCAGGCGCGAGCTGAGCAGCACCATACCGTCGATCTGCTTGGTGATAATAAGGTCGATAAAGGTTTTTTCTTTCTGGTTCTGGTGGGCGCAATCGCCGATTAACACCAGATAACCGTGCTCGGCGGCCGTGACTTCAATTCCGCGGATGACTTCACTAAAAAAGGGATCGCAGATATCCGGCACGATCACGAGGATCGTCCGCGATTCGTTGCGCTTCATATTTCGCCCGAGCGACTGCGGTAAATAGCCGACTTCCAGCGCCGCCTGCTCGACCCGGTTACGGGTGGCTTGCGACACCTTATCAGGGTTCATCAACGCTCGGGACACGGTTGCCGTGGAAACGTTTGCCTTGAGGGCGACGTCTTTCATGGTGGCGGCAACCACTTGTTTTTTGGGCTTCACCTGGTTTCTCCTCGCTGAATGGCGCTGACATTTCCCTTGCGCGCTAACTGCTGCATCATTTTTATCAGATAGTCGCGGCAGTGAGTTACAGAATTTTCATGAAAAACGTGATGCTTGTTGAATTTTTCGATCCGGCTCGCAAGAGAAGCCTTACCCTTCAATAGGATCGACATCCAGCACCCATTTCACTTTTCTCGCCTCCGGTAGCGTATTGATTAACGCCAGCGTACCGCTAACGATGTGCTGCAGGCGCACCCGCGAAGGGTGCTGCAGTAATATTTGCCAGCGCCAGCGGCCGCCGCGCTTCGGCGCCAGCGCCGGAACCGGACCGAGCACCCACAGTTTATCGTCGGCCAGCGGGCTGGCCTGCAAGAGATTACGTAACTGCTGTAAAAAAAGCGGCGCCTGCTGGTTGTTATGGTCTTCAGCACGTATCAACACGTGACTGGTCCACGGCGGTAGCTGCATCGTCTGGCGTTCGGCCAGCGCCTGCTCGGCAAAGGCGTCGTAGCCTTTATACAGCAGGGTCTGCAGCAGAGGATGCTCCGGATGGTGGGTTTGCAGGATCACTTCGCCCTGTTTTCCTGCCCGGCCCGCTCGTCCGGAGACCTGGGTATAGAGCTGAGCGAAACGCTCTGCGGAGCGGAAATCAGCGGAAAATAGCGCCCCGTCGACGTCCAGCAGGGAGACGAGGGTCACGTCCGGAAAGTGGTGGCCTTTGGCCAGCATTTGGGTGCCGATCAAAATGCGCGCGCCGCCGCGGTGGACTGCGGCGAGATGTTCCTCAAGCGCCCCTTTACGGCTGGTGGTATCGCGGTCGATACGCGAGATAGGCACGCCAGGGAACAGCGGCGTCAGGGACTGCTCCAGTTGCTCGGTGCCGATACCCACCGGCACCAGATGTGTGGAACCGCAGGAAGGGCACTGGCGCGGGACAGGGCGCTGACTGTCGCAATGGTGGCAGCGCAGATGGTGCTGCGCCTGGTGCAACGTATAGTAGCTGTCGCAGCGCGGGCACTCCGCGATCCAGCCGCAGTCGTGGCACAGCAGCGCCGGCGCAAAGCCGCGGCGGTTAAGAAACAGGATCACCTGGTTATCCGCCTGCAGATGCTGGCGCATGCGGTTGATCAGCGCGGGTGACAGACCCGCCTGCAGCACCTGTCCTTTCAGGTCGAGCACGTGCTGCTGGGCTGGACGCGCGTTGCCCGCGCGTTTGCTTAAGGTTAACTGCCGATATTTGCCCTGGCGGACGTTGTGCAGGGTCTCCAGCGCCGGCGTCGCCGAGCCGAGAATAATCGGGATCTGTTCGCTGTGAGCGCGCCATACCGCCAGGTCGCGGGCGTGGTAGCGCCAGCCTTCCTGCTGTTTGTAGGAGCTGTCATGCTCTTCGTCGATGACGATGACGCCGAGATCTTTAAACGGCGTAAACAGCGAGGAGCGAGTGCCTATCACAATGGCCGCTTCGCCGTTTTTCGCCTTCAGCCAGGCCGAGAGACGTTCGCTGTCATTGAGTCCGGAGTGCAGCACTTCCACCGGCGCATTAAAGCGCTGGCGAAAACGGGCGATAGTTTGCGGCGTCAGGCCGATCTCCGGCACCATCACCAGCGCCTGGCGCCCCTGCGCCAGTACATTCTCCAGCACGCTCAAGTAGACTTCCGTTTTCCCTGAGCCTGTGATGCCTGCCAGTAGCCAGGCGGAGAAGCGATCGGCAGCGCTGTGGATCGCCCCGACGGCGGTGGCCTGTTCGGTATTCAGACGCAGGCGCTCGCCGGCAACCGAATACGTGCTGCGCCAGTCGGTGAGGACGGGCGCTTCACAGGCCAGCTCCGCCAGCCCTTTGCCACGCAGCGCCTGCAGCGCCGCTTCATTAAATTCCAGTTCGCTAACCTGATGACGCCAGATCTTTCCCTGGCGCAGCGCCGCCAGCGCCTGCTGCTGCTTTGGGGAGCGTTTCAGACCGTTGAGGTCGACAGCCTGCCCCTGCTCGGTGGCGAACCAGTACCACAGCGGCGTCGCGCTGGCGGGTTTGCCCTGGCGCAGCAGAATGGGCAGCGCATGGAACAGCACATCGCCAATCGGATGATGGTAATACTCAGCCGCCCACATCAGCAGTCGCCAGACGGTGCCAGAGAAGACCGGCTCGTCGTCCAGCGCTTCGGCGACCGGTTTGAGTTCATCCAGCGGCAGCTCGCTGCGCTCGCTCACCGCCGCGACAATGCCGATCCGCTCCTGTTTGCCGAACGGCACCCGCACCCGACAGCCCGCTTTGACCGTCATGCCATCAGGCAGCAGATAGTCAAAGGTGCGCGGTAGCGGAACGGGTAGGGCAACGTGGGCGACGGGCATGTCATCTTCCTGACTTGAAATCTGGCGGGATAGTATACACATTACGATAAGGCGGCGCGGATCAGTTTGCATATGCTGGTCAAATTCTGTATGATTCGCCGCCTTCAATGCACTTTATACCGCATTGGAGATTGACCATTACCGTACGCTTCGCGCTGTCAGCAGCGTGGAAGACGACGGGAAATTATTAATATCGCGTGGTGTCTGGCGTTAGGGCTGGAAGAGCGACGCGGCCTTAACTGAGGTTCTCCCATGAAAAAAGGTATTCACCCAAAATACGAAGAAATTACTGCTACCTGTTCTTGCGGTAATGTCATGAAAATCCGTTCCACCGTTGGTCACGACCTGAACCTCGACGTGTGCGGTAAATGCCACCCGTTCTTCACCGGCAAACAGCGTGATGTTGCTACCGGTGGCCGTGTTGACCGCTTCAACAAGCGCTTCAGCATCCCGGGCAGCAAGTAAGTTGCCAGAAGAAGCCGCCTCAGGGCGGCTTTTTTGTGCCTCTCGCCAGCCTGGGCGGGACACAAAAAAGGGCGGAAAATTGCTTCCGCCCTTTTTATCAACTCAGTATTCCCACGTATCCGGGTCGATCCCCAGTTCACGCATAATCTCTTTCGCCGCTTCCGGGATCTCATCGCTGCGCTCTTTACGCAGGTCTTCATCGTTAGGCAACGGTTGTCCGGTAAAGGCATGCAGGAACGCTTCGCACAGCAGCTCGCTGTTGGTCGCGTGACGCAGGTTGTTCACCTGACGACGCGTGCGTTCATCGGTGAGGATTTTTAACACCTTCAGAGGAATGGAAACCGTAATTTTCTTTACTTGCTCACTCTTCTTACCGTGCTCAGCGTATGGGCTGATATATTCGCCGCTCCATTCAGCCATGAGATACCTTAATCCTCTGTTTATTAGTGAAGGGCCAGAATATTCCGCCCGGGCTATAATTGCGCGTAGTTTACCGTATGAGCGCGCTTTCTAACATGAGATAAGCCGCTACCGACGTGCGCTAATGCATATAATTTTAACGGCTATTTGCACTTTGCTCAATCTATACGCAAAGAAGTTTAGATGTCCAGATGTATTGACGTCTATTGTGACAATGTTTACTCTGGAGCCTGACTTTTCACCGATTCAGCCCAGGAACTTCCCAACATGACGCGTAAACAGGCCACCATCGCAGTGCGTAGCGGTTTAAATGACGACGAGCAGTACGGTTGCGTTGTCCCGCCGATCCACCTTTCCAGTACCTATAACTTCACCGGCTTTAATGAACCTCGCGCCCACGACTACTCCCGCCGCGGCAACCCGACGCGTGATGTGGTGCAGCGCGCCTTAGCGGAGCTGGAAGGTGGCGCCGGCGCGGTGCTGACCAATACCGGTATGTCGGCGATCCTGCTGGTGACGACGGTGTTCCTTAAGCCGGGCGATCTGCTGGTGGCGCCGCACGACTGCTACGGCGGCAGCTACCGTCTGTTCGACAGCCTGGCGAAGCGCGGCTGTTATCGCGTCCAGTTCGTCGATCAAAATGATGAGCAGGCGCTGCGGGCGGCATTGGCGGAAAAACCGAAGCTGGTGCTGGTCGAAAGCCCAAGTAATCCATTGCTGCGGGTGGTGGATATTGCGAAAATCTGTGGTCTGGCGCGTGAGGCAGGCGCGGTGAGCGTGGTGGACAACACCTTCCTGAGCCCGGCGCTGCAAAACCCGCTGGCGCTGGGTGCCGATCTGGTGTTGCATTCCTGTACTAAATACCTGAATGGCCACTCCGATGTGGTGGCCGGGGTGGTGATTGCCAACGATCCGGCGACTGTCACCGAACTGGCATGGTGGGCGAATAATATTGGCGTCACCGGCGGCGCCTTCGACAGCTATTTGTTGCTGCGCGGTCTGCGGACGCTGTCTCCGCGTATGGAAGTGGCGCAGCGTAATGCCCTGGCGATTGTTGAGTATCTGAAAACCCAGCCGCTGGTGAAAAAGCTGTATCATCCGTCGCTGCCGGAAAACCAGGGGCATGAAATTGCGGCGCGTCAGCAAAAAGGTTTTGGCGCAATGTTAAGCTTCGAGCTGGACGGTGACGAGCAGACGCTGCGCCGTTTCCTGAGCGGGCTGTCGCTGTTTACACTGGCGGAATCGCTGGGGGGCGTTGAAAGCCTGATTTCCCATGCGGCAACGATGACGCATGCCGGCATGGCGCCTGAAGCGCGTGCCGCCGCCGGAATTTCAGAAACGCTTCTGCGTATTTCAACCGGTATTGAAGATGGTGAAGATTTAATTGCCGACCTGGAAAATGGCTTCCGGGCAGCAAACGAGGAATAAAAATGAGTGTGATTGCGCAGGCAGGGGCGAAGGGTCGTCAGCTGCACAAATTTGGTGGGAGTAGTTTAGCGGATGCGAAATGTTACCTGCGCGTCGCGGGGATCATGAAGGAATATTCGCAGGCGGGCGACATGATGGTTGTCTCCGCCGCTGGCAGCACCACCAACCAGCTGATCAGCTGGCTTAAACTTAGCCAGAGCGATCGCCTTGCTGCGCATCAGGTTCAGCAGTCGCTTCGCCGTTATCAGACCGAGCTGATTGGCGGTCTGGTGGAGCCGGCGGCCGCTGACACGTTAATTGCCGCCTTCATCCATGACCTTGAGCGTCTGGCAGGGCTGCTTGATGGCGGGGTTACCGAAGCGGTTTATGCGGAAGTAGTCGGCCATGGTGAAGTCTGGTCCGCACGCCTGATGGCGGCGGTCCTTAACCAACTGGGTATGGAAGCGGCCTGGCTGGATGCTCGCGCTTTCCTGCGTGCGGAACGCGCCGCGCAGCCGCAGGTGGATGAAGGATTATCTTATCCACTGCTGCAACAGCTGATGGCGCAACATCCGAATAAGCGTCTGGTGGTGACCGGCTTTATCTCCCGCAACCAGGCCGGGGAAACCGTCCTGCTGGGCCGTAACGGGTCTGACTACTCCGCCACGCAGATCGGCGCGCTGGCGGGCGCCTCTCGCGTCACCATCTGGAGTGATGTCGCCGGGGTGTACAGCGCGGATCCGCGTAAGGTCAAAGATGCCTGTCTGCTGCCGCTGCTGCGTCTGGATGAAGCCAGCGAGCTGGCGCGTCTGGCCGCTCCAGTGCTCCACGCCCGCACGCTGCAGCCGGTGTCCGCCAGCGATATCGATCTGCAGTTACGTTGCAGCTATACGCCGGAACAGGGTTCTACGCGCATTGAGCGCGTGCTGGCTTCGGGTACTGGCGCGCGGATTGTCACCAGCCATGATGACGTCTGTCTGGTGGAGTTCCAGGTGCCGGCCAGCCATGATTTCAAACTGGCGCATAAAGAGCTGGACGCCCTGCTCAAACGCGCCCAGCTGCGCCCGTTAGCCGTTGGCGTCCATGCCGACCGTAAGCTGCTGCAGTTCTGCTATACCTCCGAGGTCGCCGACAGCGCGCTGAAGCTGCTCGATGAAGCGGGTCTGCCGGGCGAGCTGCGTCTGCGTCAGAAGCTGGCGCTGGTGGCGATGGTGGGCGCGGGTGTCACCCGTAACCCACTGCACTGCCATCGTTTCTGGCAGCAACTGAAAGGGCAACCGGTGGAGTTCACCTGGCAGTCCGAAGAGGGGATCAGTCTGGTAGCCGTGTTGCGCGCCGGACCAACGGAAAGCCTGATCCAGGGGCTGCATCAGACCTTGTTTCGTGCAGAGAAGCGTATTGGCCTGATGCTGTTCGGCAAGGGGAACATTGGCTCCCGCTGGCTGGAGCTGTTTGCCCGCGAACAAACCACCTTGTCGGCGCGTACTGGCTTCGAGTTTGTTCTCGCCGGCGTAGTCGACAGTAAACGCAGCCTGCTGAACTACGACGGGCTGGATGCCAGCCGGGCGCTGGCCTTCTTCAACGATGAAGCGGTGGAACAGGATGAAGAGTCGCTGTTCCTGTGGATGCGCGCGCATCCGTACGATGATTTAGTGGTACTGGACGTCACCGCCAGCGAACAGCTGGCCGACCAGTACCTTGATTTCGCCAGCCATGGTTTCCATGTGATCAGCGCCAACAAGCTGGCGGGCGCCAGCAGCAGTGATAAATATCGCCAGATCCACGACGCGTTTGAGAAGACGGGTCGTCACTGGCTGTATAACGCTACCGTTGGCGCGGGTTTGCCGGTGAACCATACGGTGCGCGATCTGATCGACAGCGGCGATACCATCCTCGGCCTGAGCGGTATCTTCTCGGGAACGCTCTCCTGGCTGTTCCTGCAGTTTGATGGCACCGTGCCGTTCACCGACCTGGTGGACCAGGCCTGGCAGCAGGGGCTGACCGAGCCGGATCCGCGCGTCGATCTGTCCGGTAAGGATGTGATGCGTAAGCTGGTGATCCTCGCGCGGGAAGCGGGTTATGACATCGAACCGGATCAGGTCCGTGTGGAATCACTGGTCCCTGCACACTGCGAAGAGGGGTCGGTCGATCACTTCTTTGAAAATGGCGAAGAGCTGAACGAGCAAATGCTGCAGCGCCTGGAGGCGGCCCGCGAAATGGGGCTGGTGCTCCGCTACGTGGCGCGCTTTGATGCTAACGGCAAAGCACGCGTCGGCGTGGAAGCGGTACGTGAAGAGCACCCGCTGGCGGCGCTGCTGCCGTGCGATAACGTGTTCGCCATCGAAAGCCGCTGGTATCGCGATAACCCGCTGGTGATCCGCGGACCCGGCGCCGGGCGCGATGTGACCGCCGGGGCGATCCAGTCGGATATTAACCGTCTGGCGCAGCTGCTGTAGTTCCGAGAAAAAGACCAGGCGCTGCCTGGTCTTTTTTGTTAGTGCGTCGCAAAAACCGCTTTAGCGGCAAACAGGCCGTTGAGCGCCGCCGGGAATCCGGCGTAGACCGCCATCTGCATGATCACTTCCGTAATCTCCTCTTGTGTCAGGCCGACATTTAATCCTGCGGCAATGTGTACTTTCAGCTGTGGCGCGGCGTTACCCAGCGCGGTGAGCGCGGCAATAGTGGCGATTTCCCGGCTGCGTAAATCGAGCCCCGGCCGGGCGTAAATATCGCCGAAGGGGAACTCAATCAGATAGCGGGCGAAATCGGGGGCGATATCCTGCAGGCTGTCGACGACGGCTTCCCCGCCGTGGCCATCCACCCGCTGCAGCATTTCCTGACCGGTGATATAACGTTCGCTGGACATCATTTTTTCCTCTCTGTGATGAAGCGTTGAGAGGAAGGGTAGGGAAGTGTGCCGGACTTGAGTAATACCCTTTTCGTGATACCTTTTCAGTATGACAACTTCGCGATTACATTCCCTGGATATTCGCCTGCTGCGCGCCTTTGCCGTGGTGGCGGAGGAAAATAACATCAGCCGGGCGGCGCAGCGGTTATTTATCTCGCAGCCGCCGCTGACCCGCCATATCCGCCATCTGGAAGCGCAGCTGGGGGTGACGCTGTTTCAGCGCCACAGCAAAGGCTTGATCCTGACCGACGCGGGAAGAGAGGTGCTGGAGATGATTCGACCTCTGCTGGTGCTCCAGGAACGCACGCTGGCGGCATTGAGCCAGCTCTCCGCTCACTCGCCGCAGCCCTTGCGTCTGGGATTGACCACCGCCTTTGAACAGGGCATTTTCGCCGCCGTTGAATCTGCGCTGAGCGATCATACCCGCACGTTGCATATTACCCGCCACGCCTCACCGGCACTGACTCAGCAGGTACGCAAAGGCAAACTCGATGCGGCGCTGGTCGCGCTGCCGCTGAATACTGAAGGGCTGCACCTGCATCCTTTGCCATATCAGGAGCCGCTCATCGCGGCATTGCCTGTCTCCTGGCCGGAAGCCGCCAGACCAGCGTTAACGCTACGCGCGCTCAATCATCGGCCGCTGTTCTGGTTTAAACGCGAGCGCAATCCCGATTTCTTTGACTACACGCGACGTATTTTCGACCGGGCTGGTTATACCCCCGCTTACGTGGAAGAGCCTGCCGAACATGATGTGCTGCTGGCGCGTATTGCGCGTGGCGAAGGCATGATCCTCCTGCCGGCGTCCTTTTCCGCGATCCAGCGTCAGGGGGTGGTGTTCTGTCCTGTCGCTGAAGGCGACAGCATGCCGTTAAGCCTTGGCGTGGTCTATGCGCCTCACCAGGCAGAATCCGTGCAGCAATGGCTTCCTCTGCTGGATGACCATCTGACGACGCGCTAGCCTCAGGCTGACTCTCGAGCCACCAGCTGTCCGGAAAGGGTAATGCGCTGGGTCGGCAGGGCAGGTTCTTTGATCTTGCGGATAATGAGCGAGGCAACCTGACGTCCTGTCTCTTCGCTGGCGGAAGAGACGTAAGTGAAGGATGGCGAGGTTAAATTCACGTGCATCATGTCTTCGAAACCCACCAGCGCCACCTGCTGAGTGAGAAAGACATCTTTTCCCACCGTGCGTCCAACCTGATGAATGCCGCTGAGGCAGCCAATCATTGCATCAGGCGAGTGGCACAGCAGGGCGGTAATGGCATTATTTTTTTCCAGCAGCTGGCGGGTGGCGATACTGGCGGCCTGGGTGTTGTCGCTGCAGGCGGGGGCAAATTCTTCCCGCACCGTCATGCCGTTCTTCTCCAGTGTGCTGAATAAGCCAAGCAGCCGCTGCTGACGGATCAGGTCGTTATCCTGTCCGCCGATGTAGGCAATGTAGCGATGGCCGCGCTCAATCAGATAACGGGTGGCGATGCTGGCGGCCTGGCGGTTATCGCGGACCACCTGATCATGGTGGCCGGTGAGCAGCGTTTGCGAGACCGCGACCAGCGGCAGCGGACATGCCTGTAAGGCCTCGGGCAACGCATTGCTGGTGGTGTCGGCATCAAGATATATCACGCCGGCGACGCCCTGCTGTTTAAACGACAGCAGGCAGCGGGCCAGATAGTCATGATCGTCGCGCGGCTGGCCGAGAATGACCATATAGCCCTGCTTTTCGAGCTCCTGGACGATATTCGCCATCACCTTGATGGAAAAGCTGTCGTTGAAGTCGCGCAGGATCAGGCCGATCAGGTTGGTGGTGTTGGCGCGGAGATTAGCGGCGGCAACGTTATGCACATAGCCAAGTTCCTGGATGGCCGCGTTGACTTTTTCGATGGTCGCGTCGGAGATCTTCCCTTTCTGACGTAATACCAGCGAGACCGTCGAAACGGAGACGCCGGCCAGTTTCGCCACATCTATAATGCTGACTTTCTTCAAAATCGCTCCATGACAACGCGTGTATAACCGTCAGATCGCAGACATAGGCTTACCCACGGCAAGCCTATTTCCACACCATAACACCTTCTTGTTATTTGCCAATCATCCCCGACATGGTTTGTGCGATAAATTGCGCTCTGGCGCCAAAAATAATCTGGATGCCGTTATCGCCGACGAAGACCACCCCGCGCGCGCCGATGCCGTTGAGGCCATCTTTATCAACCGCATCGCGCTCAGCCACTTCCAGGCGCAGGCGGGTGATGCAGGCCCCGACGGAATCGATATTTTGTGAACCGCCGAGAAGATTGACGATCTCGGTCGCCAGCTCCGCATCGGTTTTATCGTCGGCAGTGACCGTGATATCGGTGCGGCCCGGCGTTTTCACATCGAAACGGCGGATAACGAAGCGGAAGGTGAAATAATAAATCAGCCCCATCGGCACGCCAACAATCACCGCGTTGAGGAAGTGGGTTTGATAGCCGTTGAGCGACGGCAGAATACCGAAGGAGATATAGTCGATAAGCCCTGCGGAGAAAGATTTAGCGATATGCGCATGCAGGAGATACATCGTCATGTACGAGAGCCCCGCCATGATGGCGTTGAAGATGTACAGGATCGGCGCCACGAAGATAAAGGTAAATTCTACGGGCTCGGTAATGCCGGTCAGGAAACAGGTCAGCGCGGCGGAGAACAGAATACCGGCCGCGATTTTTTTATTCTTAGTATGCGCTTCGTGATACATCGCCAGACAGGCGGCCGGCAGCGCGAACAGCATCAGCGGGAATTCCCCCTGCATAAATTTACCGGCGTTTTGGTAGCTGTCGGAGCTAAAGGATTTCACCCCTTCTTCCAGCATCTTAAACCAGATGGTCTGGTCGCCGTGGATCACCTGGCCTGCCTGGGTGGTGTAATCGCCGAAAGAGTACCAGAAGGACGGATACCAGATGTGGTGCAGCCCCAGCGGGATCAGCGCCCGTTCAACGAGGCCGAAAATAAAGGTCGATGCGGCCTGGTTGTCGCCATTCACCACCATCGACAGTGAGTCGATACCGGCCTGGATATGTTGCCAGACATAAGGCAACAGCAGGCCGAGAATAAACGAGAGAAACGCCGTGGCGATCGCCACGAAGCGCTTACCGGAGAAGAAACCGAGGAATTCAGGCAACTGCATCGCATGGAAGCGGTTATAGCACCACGACGCGAGAATACCGCAGATAAGCCCGCCGAAAACCCCCATCTGCAGCGTCGGGATGCCAACGACCATGGCGTATTTTCCGCCCTGAGAGGCCATCTCCGGGGTAATGCCGAGCACAGTGCTGATGGTGATGTTGGTGATAAAGACGGAAACGGCTGCCGACAGCGCAGCGATGCCCGATTCTGATGCCAGCCCCACAGCGGAACCAATCGCGAACAGCATTGGCAGGTTATCAAAAATGATGCCGCCGGCGTTCATCATTAGCGGCATATGGAATTTATCCCCGAAGGCCAACAGTAAGCCGGCGGCCGGGAGAAGCGAAATCGGCAGCATCAAGGCGCGGCCGATCATCGACAGTTTTGATAATGATTTTATGAACCCTGACCACAGACTCATGGTGATATCCCCGAATAGATTTTATAAGCATTATTGCGTAAGTAGAACGTTCTAGTAGAACGTTCTACTTAATGTGAACCAAGCTATAAGCGGCTGCAATCACAATCGCTCTGGCAATCATGGGGAGATGTTGGTTTTTTGAACTGCTTCAAATTTCATCGGGTCGAATTCTTCCTGCACGGCATCAGTTCTGGTCGGAAGATGAATTTTTTTCATTTTAGAGGCCTATTCCTCACTCTTTACGCAGATTTTTCTATTGACGCCCGCGCGCTTTTCCGTCATTTTTACATCTGGACGTCTAAACGTATAGAAGTTCGCAATATAACAGCCATTACATGCGATTGATGAGGTAAGGTATGAGCTTTTTTCACGCCAATCAGCGGGAAGCCCTGAATCAGAGCCTGGCGGAAGTCCAGGGCCAGATTAATGTGTCTTTTGAATTCTTTCCGCCGCGCACCAGTGAAATGGAGCAAACCCTGTGGAAATCCATCGATCGCCTGAGCAGTCTGAAACCGAAGTTTGTTTCGGTAACCTATGGCGCGAACTCTGGCGAGCGCGATCGCACGCACAGCATCATCAAAGGCATTAAAGAGCGAACCGGTCTGGAAGCCGCGCCGCACCTGACCTGTATCGATGCCTCTCGTGATGAGCTGCGTACTATCGCTCAGGATTACTGGAACAACGGTATTCGCCATATCGTCGCCCTGCGCGGCGACCTGCCGCCGGGCAGCGGTAAACCGGATATGTATGCCGCCGATCTGGTGACGCTGCTGAAAGAGGTGGGCGATTTCGATATCTCTGTCGCCGCGTATCCGGAAGTGCATCCGGAAGCGAAAAGCGCACAGGCGGATTTGCTGAACCTGAAGCGTAAAGTCGAGGCGGGCGCCAACCGCGCGATCACCCAGTTCTTCTTCGATGTGGAAAGCTACCTGCGTTTTCGCGATCGCTGCGTTTCGGCGGGCATCGACGTGGAAATCATTCCGGGTATCCTGCCGGTCTCCAACTTTAAACAGGCGAAAAAGTTTGCGGATATGACCAACGTCCGTATCCCGGTGTGGATGTCGAAAATGTTCGAAGGGCTGGATAACGACGCCGAAACCCGTCAGCTGGTGGGGGCGAATATCGCCATGGACATGGTGAAGATTTTAAGCCGGGAAGGGGTAAAAGACTTCCACTTCTACACCCTGAACCGCGCCGAGATGAGCTACGCCATCTGCCATACGCTGGGCGTGCGTCCGGCCTGAGTGCTTGCCGTTTCGCGCAGCCGGTGGGCGACGCGTCCGGCAGATAAACATAAAAAAACACCCGGCTGATACCGGGTGTTTTGCTCTGGTTTATTCCCATTCCTGCAGGAAGCGCTGGCCGTATTGGTCGGCCACCAACAGCGCGGCGTAGACCTGGTCTGAATCGACGCCGCCCGGCATATTGTGAATGGTTTCGCCTTCAGCGCAGGCGGCTTCCGCCACCAGGCGCATTTTGGTCGGGATATCACCTTTGATATCCAGCTGCGCCAGGGTGATCGGCAGCCCAACGCTGTGGCACAGCGCGGCGACGGTCTCTATTTCGTCCACCGGCGCATTTTCCAGCACCAGCTGCGTCAGGGTACCGAACGCCACTTTTTCCCCGTGATAATAGTGGTGGGCGTCAGGGATGGCCGTCATGCCGTTGTGAATCGCGTGCGCCGCCGCCAGGCCGCCGCTTTCAAAGCCGACGCCGCTCAGGTAGGTGTTGGCTTCCACCACTCGCTCCAGCGCCGGGGTGACCACGTGCTGTTCGGCGGCCAGCATCGCTTTTTCACCCTCTTCAAGTAAGGTGTTGTAGCACAGCTCGGCCAGCGCCAGCGCCGCCTGAGTGCATTTCCCACCCGCCATGGTGGTGGCGCCGCTACGGGAGCAGGCGCGGGCTTCGAACCAGGTGGCCAGCGCATCGCCAATCCCGGCGGCCAGCAGGCGAGCTGGCGCACCGGCAACAATCTGCGTATCGACAATGACCATGTTGGGGTTGTGTGGCAGCATCAGGTAGCTGTCGAACTCCCCTTCGTCGGTGTAAATCACCGACAGCGCGCTACACGGCGCATCGGTGGAGGCGATGGTGGGGGCGATCGCCACCGGCACCTTCATAAAATGGGCCAGCGCTTTCGCGGTATCCAGCGTTTTACCACCGCCGATCCCCAGCACGGCGGTGCACTTCGCGCTGCCGGCGATATCGCGCAGGCGATTGATTTCATTATGCGAACACTCACCGCCAAACGGCGCTATTTCGGCCGCCAGGCCAGCGTCGGCCAGGCTTTTACGCAGCATCTCTTCCGCAAACCCCAGTACGAACTTATCGCCGACTACCAGCCAGCGTTCGGCCAGCGGCTTCAGATAGTCGCCGAGGCGCTTGATGGCGCCTGCGCCCTGAATGTATTTGCCTGGTGATTGAATAATGCGATCCATTTCGATTCCTCCTCGATGACCGTGCTGCCGCCCGCAGGCGACTCGCAGGTCCGGTTACAGGTTCAGCGTGCCAAAGGCGTTATTCCAGTCCTGTTCAAACTTCTCTATGGCTGACTCTACCGCAGGGGTGCCGAGCATTTGTTGCGCTACATCTAATGGAAGGGTGATGGCTTCGCAACCGGCCAGCAGGCAATCCAGCGCCTGACGGGGCGTTTTGAAGCTCGCCGCCAGCACTTTGCTCTCGGGCGCATGCATTTCCAGCAGAGATTGCAGCTCCTGCACCATGCGGATACCGTCCCCGCCCTGGGCGTCAACGCGGTTAACGTAAGGCGCGACGTACTTTGCGCCGGCCAGTGCGGCCAGCAGGCCTTGCGAAGCGCTGTAGACGGCGGTGCCAAGAGTCGGGATGCCTTCCTTCTTCAGCATTTTGATAGCGGCGAGGCCTTCGGCGGTCACCGGGATTTTGACCACGATGCCCGGCACGGCGTTGCTCAGGCGTTTAGCTTCTTCCACCATGCCCAGCACATCGCGGCTCATGGTCTGCGCGAAGAGGGTGCCCTCCGGACCGATGGCTTTCTGCAGGCGTGGGAGCACGTCCCATACCGGGGTTTTACCGGCGGCGATAATGCTCGGGTTGGTGGTTACCCCGGCCAGCGGGTAAATGCGGGCCAGGCGTTCCACTTCGGCGACGTTGGCGGTATCCAGATAGAGTTCCATCGTGTTTTCCTCAATGCTTAATTCGATATTGTCGTTGAGGTAAGCATACGGCTTTCGTTCGAAGGACCGCCAGATGACAAATTTGCCAAAAACTGGATAAATGTACGCATCACGATTAAGGATGATTTAGATCACATTTATCGGCGATGGTGGGTTGTACAGCAATAAAGGCGCGCACAAAAGTCAGGTTTAACACACAAAAATCTAGTTTTGGGCCGGAGACGATATCTCCGTCAACTGGCTATGGTACTGACGGCGATATTCAGACGGCGAGCGCTCCGTAGTTTTGCGGAACAGGCGGCAGAAATAATTGCTGTCGGCGAAGCCGCAGGCGTGGGCGATATCTTTCACTTTCATATCGTGGCCCTTCAGCAGCATACGGGCCTGTTCAAGACGAATATGGTTCAGATATTCATTGAAGCCCATTGGCCCGCATTTCTGGAACAGGTGAGAAAGATAGTTGGGGGAGAGATAGAACGCCTGGGCCACCGATTCCCGGCTCAGCGGCTCCGCGTAATGGACGTCCATGTACTGGCGGATCGCCTCAAACAGCGCCTGGCTGCGCGAGGAGGTTTGCGCCTGGCTGCCGAGAAGGTCATGGCAGTGGCTGAGCAGGCTGACGACAATGCTGCGGGCGGTTCGCTGCTCCTGCGGCTGCATCCGGAGCTCATTGAGCGCCTGCAGCAGAAATGAACCGACGCGCGGCCCGCGGCGCAGCGCCTGCCGCTTTTCGACAACGGTTATCGCCTTGCCATTCCAGTGCTGCAGCGAGCACTCCAGCCGCTGCTTATCGAACAGGAGACTTAACAGCAGGCAGGGCGCCTGCCACTGGGGGCAGTTCCAGCTATCGCCAGGGATATAGAGCACGTCGTTCGCCTCAAGAGGGCTGGCGTTTTTGCCGAGTGCCCGGTCGGGCAACTGCCCATTGAGGATGATGTTCAGACGGGGAAAATCAACCTGCACTACCGGCTCAGCAGGCGAGCGCATCTCGCCGGCAAAATAGACCCGGCCGATACCATTCTGTTTTTTTAGGAATGAATCAATAAGTTGATTGATATCGTTGTCCATCATTCTTCCGTTCAGCGCATCACCTCTTTCATCATACCGGACATTTTTCCAGCGGTAAAAGCGCTTGCCAGTCACGCTTGCTTCCCAGATAAGATATGTTATATCGTAACAATTTGTCGCCATTGATAGCAAACTCAGGAGAGAGTAATGACCAGAAAGATCCCCCTGCTGGCCTTTGGATTCGGCATGGCGTTAGCCAGCGCCCAGGCGTTTGCCCACGGCAATCATAACCATGGCCCGGCGTTAACCGACATCGAGCGTCAGGCCAGCGAAGGCATTTTTGCCGATAAAAATGTGCAGGACCGCGCGCTGAGCGACTGGGAGGGCGTCTGGCAGTCGGTAAACCCGTATCTGCTCAATGGCGACCTCGATCCGGTGCTGGAGCAGAAGGCGAAAAAGCCCGGCGGCAAGAGCGTCGAGGAGTATCGCGCTTATTATAAGAAGGGCTACGCCACCGATGTGGAGCAGATTGGCATTGAAAATGATGTGATTGAGTTCCACGTTGGCGATGTCGTCAACAGCTGCAAATACCGCTATTCAGGCTACAAAATTCTGCATTACGCCTCCGGCAAGAAGGGCGTACGTTACCTGTTTGAGTGCCAGCAGGGCGATGCCAACGCGCCGAAATTTGTGCAGTTCAGCGACCATATTATTGGCCCGCGTAAATCGCAGCATTTCCATATTTTCATGGGCAATGAATCACAGGAGGCGTTGCTGAAAGAGATGGATAACTGGCCGACCTATTATCCATATGCGCTGCATAAAGAGCAGATCGTTGATGAGATGCTGCACCACTAGAACAGGTGAAAATCCCCCGACCGGGCGGCCGGGGGAGAGAGGCTTCGATTAGCCGGTGTTACGCATACCGGCGGCAACGCCGGCGATGGTGACCATCAGCGCTTGTTCAACGCGCGGATCCGGGTCCTTGCCTGCTTCTTCGGCCTGGCGTGAACGGTGCAGCAGTTCCGCCTGCAGGACGTTCAGCGGGTCGGTATAGATATTACGCAGCTGGATAGACTCGGCGATCCACGGCAGGTCGGCCATCAGATGGGAGTCATTGGCGATGGCCAACACGACGTTGATGTCGGCAGCCAGCAGCTTACGCAGCTCGGTACCCAGCGCCCACAGCTCCGGCTTCACCAGGCGCTGATCGTAGTACTCCGCCAGCCACAGGTCGGCCTTCGAGTAAACCATTTCCAGCATGCCAAGGCGGGTGGAGAAGAACGGCCAGTCGCGACACATCGCTTCCAGTTCACTCTGTTTTCCACCTTCGACCACCTTCTGCAGCGCGGCGCCAGCGCCCAGCCAGGCCGGTAGCATCAGGCGGTTCTGGGTCCAGGCGAAGATCCACGGAATGGCGCGCAGCGACTCGACGCCGCCGGTCGGGCGACGTTTTGCCGGACGCGAACCCAGCGGCAGTTTGCCCAGCTCCTGCTCCGGAGTCGCAGAGCGGAAGTAAGGCACGAAATCTTTGTTTTCACGTACGTAGCCGCGATACATCTTGCAGGAGACGTCGGACAGCTCAGCCATGATGTCGCGCCATTCGGCTTTCGGTTCCGGCGGCGGCAGCAGGTTGGCTTCCAGAATGGCGCTGGTATACAGCGACAGACTGCTGATGGTCACTTCCGGCAGGCCGTACTTAAAGCGGATCATCTCGCCCTGCTCGGTGACGCGCAGGCCGCCTTTCAGGCTTCCCGGCGGCTGCGAGAGCAGCGCCGCGTGGGCTGGCGCGCCGCCGCGGCCGATGGAACCGCCGCGTCCGTGGAACAGCGTCAGTTCGATACCGGCTTTCTCACAGGTTTTGATCAGCGCGTCCTGCGCCTGGTACTGCGCCCAGGAGGCGGCCATCACGCCAGCATCTTTGGCGGAGTCAGAATAGCCAATCATGACCATCTGCTTGCCCTGGATAAAGCCGCGGTACCAGTCGATATTCAGCAGCTGAGTCATGACATCGTTGGCGTTGTTCAGGTCGTCCAGCGTTTCGAACAGCGGGGCCACCGGCAGAGCAAAACCAATCCCGGCCTCTTTCAGCAGCAGATGAACCGCCAGCACGTCGGACGGCGTTTTGGCCATCGAGATCACGTAGGCGGCGATCGATCCGCGCGGCGCCTCGGCGATCACTTTGCAGGTATCGAGGACTTCACGGGTCTCTTCGCTTGGCTCCCACTGACGCGGCAGCAACGGACGTTTGGAGTTCAGTTCGCGGATCAGGAAAGCCTGTTTGTCGGCTTCTGACCAGCTTTCGTAATCGCCGATCCCGAGGTAACGGGTCATTTCGCCCAGCGCTTCGGTATGGCGAGTGCTTTCCTGACGGATATCAATACGCACCAGTGGTACGCCGAAAGACTTCACGCGGCGCAGGGTGTCGAGCAGTTCGCCGTTGGCGATAATGCCCATGCCGCAGGCCTGCAGCGATTTATAGCAGGCGTACAGCGGTTCCCACAGCTGCTCGTTCTGAGTGATCAGTCCCGCCGGTTTCGGCAGCTTCTGACCTTTCAGGCGCGCTTCCAGCCAGGCCTGAGTCTCCATCAGCTGAGTGCGCAGTTTCTTCATCAGATAACGGTACGGTTCCTGAGCACCCTCGGCGCCAGCCAGCGCGCGAAGTTCGTCGGTACACTCCACCATCGACAGCTCGGAGATCAGCACCTGCACGTCTTTGAGGAACAGATCGGTGGCTTTCCAGCGGCTGAGCAGCAGCACGTGGCGGGTGATGTCGGCGGTCACGTTCGGGTTGCCGTCGCGGTCGCCGCCCATCCACGAGGTGAAACGCACCGGGACGAAGTCCACCGGCAGCTGATAGCCAAGGTTGGCTTCCAGCTGTTCGTTCAGCTCGCGCAGATAGTTAGGCACCCCTTCCCACAGGCTGTTTTCCACCACCGCGAAGCCCCATTTGGCTTCGTCGACCGGAGACGGGCGGTATTTACGGATCTCGTCAGTATGCCAGGACTGGGCGATCAGCTGGCGCAGACGGCGCATCAGCTGATGGTGTTCGTAGTCGGCGATGTCTTTATTGTCCAGTTGCTTGAGGCAGCTGTTCACTTCCACCATTTTATGGATCAGCGTCCGGCGGGTGATCTCGGTCGGGTGGGCGGTTAATACCAGCTCCAGAGACAGAGATTCCACCGCTTTTTTGATGGTGTCTTCGTTGAGATTGGGTTGGTCTTTGAGCTTTCTCAGGGTACGCGCAATGACTTCCGGATTGCTGGCCGCTTCGCCATTTGGCGAAATGCTGTGGTACTGCTCAGCGGTGTTCGCCAGATTCAGAAACTGGCTGAAGGCACGGGCAACCGGCAGCAGTTCGTCGTTAGACAAATTCTGCAGCGTGGTCAGCAGCTCCTGGCGGTTAGCTTCGTTGCCGGCGCGTGAAGATTTGGACAACTTACGGATAGTTTCGACACGATCAAGAATATTTTCTCCCAATGCATCCTTGATGGTATCGCCCAGCACCTTGCCGAGCATACTGACATTACTACGCAATGCGGAATATTGTTCGTTCATGTTACCCCAGACACCCCATCTCATTTTATTTTGTTATATCCGCTGCGCTGGAACGTGAGCAACGGATAAGCAACCCGTCTTTTATAAAGCCACGTAAATACCCCCACGTCAATTACTGCGAAATCGCTTCAGCAAACGAGTAAATCGCCGTAATTTGCGAAATTTAATTCAGGGGGCGCTGGATAAGCATCGCTTATGGAAATGTGACGATCGTCACCGTTCCGCCCCGGGAGAACGGGGCGGAAAAAGAGGGCGATTTTAGTGCCAGCAGAAGTGGTGGACGACCTGGCTAATCAGCTCCCGGGTCGGCTTGATAAAGCGCGTCTCCAGATACTCGTCAGGCTGATGGGCCTGGTTGATGGAGCCTGGGCCAAGAACCAGCGTCGGACATAGCGTCTGGATAAACGGCGCTTCGGTGCAGTAGTTCACCACGTCGGTCTGCGCGCCGAGCAGTTTCTCAACCACCTGTACCAGCTTATGGTCCGGCGGGCATTCGTAGCCGGGGATCGGCGGGTGCAGCTCTGAGACCGTCAGGCGGCCCGGCCAGCGCTCACTGACGGGCGCCAGCGCCTCGCCCAACAGACCATTAAGATCGTTGAGGGTCATCCCCGGCAGCGGGCGGATATCCATATGCAGTTCACAGCAGGCGCAGATGCGGTTTGAGGCATCGCCGCCATGGATAGCGCCCAGGTTGAGGGTTGGGTAAGGGACCGTGAACGCCTCGAAGTGGTAGCGCTCTTTTAGCAGATCGCGCAGCTGCATAATGCGGCCGATGGCGTCGTGCATAAGCTCAATCGCGTTAACTCCGCGTGCCGGATCGCTGGAGTGGCCGGACTGGCCCTGAATACGGATCGCGTTGGACATATGTCCTTTGTGGGCGCGGATCGGCTGCAGGGAGGTGGGCTCGCCGATGATGGCGCAGTCCGGGCGCAGCTGGGTGGTTTCGGCAAAATAGCGCGCGCCGGCCATGCTGGTCTCTTCGTCGGCGGTGGCCAGAATATACAGCGGTTTTTTCAGCGTGGTGACGTCGACATCGCGCAGGGCGTCGAGAATAAAGGCGAAGAAGCCTTTCATGTCAGCCGTGCCGAGGCCGTAGAGCTTGTTATCGTGTTCGGTGAGGGTGAACGGATCCCGCGTCCAGCGGCCATCATCGAATGGCACGGTATCGGTATGCCCGGCGAGCAGCAGGCCGCCGGCGCCGTGTCCGGTGCTGGCCAGCAGGTTGAATTTATGGCGCGTATCCGGCACCGGCTGTATCTCAACATTGAAGCCGAGATCGCGGAACCAGCCTGCCAGCAAATTGATTAAAGACTCATTGCTTTGATCGAGAGCCTCTTCGGTCGCGCTGATGGACGGTGTGGCGATCAACGCGCGGTAAATCTCGATAAAGGGCGGTAAATTGTTTTTCATTGTTGACACACCTTGGGTCGTGATAGTATCAATATTCATGCATTTATTGTGAATAAAAATACAATATCGTTGAGCGTAAGAAAACCCATCGAATGTAAGGAGATGCGCTTCCAATGTTAAATACGCTGATTGTGGGTGCCAGTGGTTATGCCGGCGCAGAGCTGGTGACCTATATCAATCGTCATCCGCATATGAACATAACCGCTTTGACGGTCTCCGCGCAAAGCAATGATGCGGGAAAATTAATTTCCGACCTGCATCCGCAGCTCAAAGGCATTGTCGATATGCCGCTGCAGCCGATGTCCGATATCAGCGAATTCAGCGCTGGCGTGGACGTGGTGTTTCTCGCCACCGCGCACGAAGTGAGTCACGACCTGGCGCCGCAGTTCCTTGCCGCCGGCTGCGTGGTGTTCGATCTTTCCGGTGCCTTCCGCGTTAACGATGGGGCGTTCTACGAAAAATATTACGGTTTCACTCATCAACATCCCGACCTGCTCAAACAGGCGGTGTATGGTCTGGCGGAGTGGAGCGCGGATGCGCTTAAAGAAGCGCAGTTAATCGCGGTGCCTGGCTGCTATCCGACGGCGGCGCAGCTGTCGCTGAAGCCGCTGATTGAGGCCAATCTGCTGGATCTGAACCAGTGGCCGGTGATCAACGCCACCAGCGGGGTGAGCGGCGCGGGTCGTAAAGCCGCGATCGGCAATAGCTTCTGTGAAGTGAGCCTGCAGCCATACGGCATATTTAACCATCGCCATCAGCCGGAGATTGCCAGCCACCTCGGGGCAAAGGTGATTTTTACCCCGCACCTGGGTAATTTTAAGCGCGGCATCCTTGAAACCATTACCTGCCGCCTGAAGCCGGGCGTCGGCCACGCGCAGATCGCAGCGGTTTACCAGCAGGCTTACGCCGATAAACCGCTGGTACGTTTATATGATAAAGGCGTACCCGCATTAAAAAGCGTCGAGGGTCTGCCATTCTGTGATATCGGTTTTGCCGTGCAGGACGACCATCTCATCGTCGTCGCGGCTGAAGATAACCTGCTGAAAGGCGCCGCAGCGCAGGCAGTGCAGTGCGCGAATATTCGTTTCGGCTTCGCTGAGACGCAGTCTCTTATTTAAGGTGTGATGATGAACCCATTAATTATCAAACTCGGCGGCGTATTACTCGATAGCGAAGAGGCGCTGGAGCGCCTGTTTACCGCGCTGGTTAACTACCGTGAAGCGCACCAGCGCCCGCTGATTATCGTCCATGGCGGCGGCTGCGTGGTGGATGAGCTGATGAAGCAGCTTAATCTGCCGGTGAAAAAGAAAAATGGCCTGCGGGTTACGCCTGCCGATCAGATTGACATCATTACCGGCGCGCTGGCGGGAACCGCCAACAAAACGCTGCTGGCATGGGCGAAAAAACATGGTATTTCCTCGGTAGGCCTGTTCCTCGGCGATGGCGATAGCGTGAAGGTCACGCAGCTGGATGCCGAGCTGGGCCATGTCGGGCTGGCGCAGCCGGGCTCCCCGGCGCTGATCAACACCCTGCTGGCGGGCGGTTACCTGCCGGTGGTGAGCTCTATCGGGGTGACCGATGAAGGCCAGCTGATGAACGTCAATGCTGACCAGGCGGCGACAGCGCTGGCGGCCACCCTGGGGGCGGATCTGATCCTGCTGTCTGATGTCAGCGGTATCCTCGACGGTAAAGGACAGCGCATTGCCGAGATGACCGCCGAGAAAGCGGAGCAGCTGATCGAGCAGGGCATTATCACTGACGGCATGATTGTTAAAGTGAATGCGGCCCTTGACGCCGCACGTGCCCTGGGCCGTCCGGTGGATATCGCCTCCTGGCGTCACGCCGAGCAGCTGCCAGCGTTATTTAACGGCACGCCGATCGGCACACGTATTCTGGCTTAAGATTTCATGCCCGGCGGCGCGTCGTCTGCCGGACTTACAGACTGTAGGCCGGGCGGCACAATGTCGCCGGCAGAACTAACGAATAAAGGAAGCATGTTATGGCACTTTGGGGCGGGCGTTTTACACAGGCAGCAGATCAACGGTTCAAACAGTTCAACGACTCGTTGCGCTTCGACTATCGTCTGGCGGAGCAGGATATCGTTGGCTCTGTCGCCTGGTCGAAAGCGCTGGTAACGGTCGGCGTTCTGAGTGCCGCTGAACAGCAGCAGCTGGAAGAAGCGCTGAACGTGCTGCTGGAAGAGGTGCGCGCCAATCCGCAGCAAATCCTCGCCAGCGATGCCGAAGATATTCACAGCTGGGTGGAAGGCAAGCTGATCGATAAAGTGGGCCAGTTGGGCAAGAAACTGCACACCGGGCGCAGCCGTAACGACCAGGTCGCCACCGATCTTAAACTATGGTGCAAAGATACCGTTGTCGAACTGCTGTCGGCGAACCGCCAGCTGCAGAGCGCGCTGGTGGAGACTGCCCAGCATAACCAGGACGCGGTGATGCCGGGGTACACTCACCTGCAGCGTGCCCAGCCGGTGACGTTCGCACACTGGTGTCTGGCCTACGTTGAAATGCTGGCGCGTGACGAAAGCCGCCTGCAGGACGCGCTGAAGCGCCTCGACGTTAGCCCGCTGGGCTGCGGCGCGCTGGCGGGGACGGCGTATGAAATCGACCGCGAGCAGCTGGCCGGCTGGCTGGGCTTTGCCTCTGCCACACGCAACAGCCTCGACAGCGTTTCCGATCGCGACCATGTGCTGGAGCTGCTTTCCGATGCGTCTATCGGCATGGTGCATCTGTCGCGCTTTGCTGAAGATCTGATTTTCTTTAACTCCGGCGAGGCGAACTTCGTCGAACTTTCTGATCGCGTAACCTCCGGCTCCTCGTTGATGCCGCAGAAGAAAAACCCGGACGCGCTGGAATTAATTCGTGGTAAATGCGGCCGCGTGCAGGGCGCGTTGACCGGCATGATGATGACGCTGAAAGGCCTGCCGCTGGCCTACAACAAAGACATGCAGGAAGATAAAGAGGGGCTTTTCGACGCCCTGGATACCTGGCTCGACTGTCTGCATATGGCGACCCTGGTGCTGGATGGCATCCAGGTGAAACGCCCGCGCTGTGCGGAAGCGGCGCAGCAGGGCTATGCCAACGCCACAGAACTGGCAGATTATCTGGTGGCGAAAGGCGTTCCGTTCCGTGAAGCGCACCATATTGTTGGTGAGGCGGTAGTGGAAGCCATTGCGCAAGGGAAACCGCTGGAAGCGCTGCCCCTGGCCGATCTGCAGAAATTCAGTCCGGTCATCGCAGACGATGTTTATCCGATTCTGTCTCTGCAGTCCTGCCTCGATAAACGCGCAGCGAAAGGCGGCGTTTCGCCGCAGCAGGTGGCGCAGGCTATCAGCGACGCAAAAGCGCGCCTGAGCTAATTCTCTGGCATCCGCCTCTCTGAACCCGGCCGAGCCTGATGACGCCGGGTTTTTTATGCAAAAAAAAGCGGACACAAGGTCCGCAAAAGTTCACGTTGGCTTTAGTTGTTCGGGTAGAGAAACAGTGTGACGGGCCAATGATTTTCACAGGTATACCGTCTCTATGGGCGTATTATTGAACAGAAAGCTTGATAGGGATAATCGTTCGTTGCTATGCTATCTATCGCCATGGACTATCGTGGCGATGGAGGATGAATAATGAATATTCGCGATCTTGAATACCTGGTAGCGCTCGCCGAACACCGCCACTTCCGGCGGGCGGCTGACTCATGCCACGTGAGCCAACCGACGCTCAGCGGACAGATCCGCAAGCTCGAGGATGAACTTGGCGTCATGCTGCTGGAGCGCACCAGCCGTAAGGTTCTGTTTACCCAGGCGGGGCTGTTGCTGGTGGATCAGGCGCGTACCGTGTTACGCGAAGTAAAAGTGCTCAAGGAGATGGCAAGCCAACAAGGGGAAACCATGTCCGGGCCGCTGCACATCGGCTTGATCCCGACAATTGGCCCGTATCTGCTGCCGCAAATCATTCCGATGCTGCACCAAACCTTTCCGAAGCTGGAAATGTACCTGCACGAAGCGCAGACCCATCAGCTGCTGGCCCAGCTCGACAGCGGTAAGCTCGACTGCGCCATTCTGGCGCTGGTCAAAGAGAGCGAGGCCTTTATCGAGGTGCCGCTGTTTGATGAGCCGATGATGCTGGCTATCTATGAGGATCACCCGTGGGCGAACCGCGACCGCGTGCCGATGTCGGATCTGGCTGGTGAAAAGCTGCTGATGCTGGAGGATGGCCACTGTCTGCGCGATCAGGCGATGGGCTTTTGCTTTGAAGCGGGAGCGGATGAAGATACCCACTTCCGGGCGACCAGTCTGGAAACGCTACGCAATATGGTGGCGGCAGGCAGCGGCATTACCTTGCTGCCTGCGCTGGCGGTACCGCAGGAAAGAAAACGCGATGGCGTGGTCTATCTGCCGTGCATTAAGCCAGAGCCAAGACGAACCATCGGCCTGGTTTACCGTCCCGGCTCCCCGCTGCGCAGCCGCTATGAACATCTGGCGGAGGCCATCCGCGGTACGATGGATGGCCATTTCGACAAGGCGTTAAAACAGGCGGTTTAAGCCGTTCAGCGCGGCAACCCGATACGCTTCCGCCATGGTCGGGTAGTTAAAGGTGGTGTTGACGAAGTACTCAATGGTGTTACCACCACCTTTCTGCTCCATGATCGCCTGGCCGATATGAATGATTTCGGCTGCGCGTTCGCCAAAGCAGTGAATGCCGAGGATCTCCTTGGTCTCTCGATGGAACAGGATCTTCAGGGTTCCCACGCTCATGCCAACGATTTGCGCCCGTGCCAGGTGTTTAAACTGGGCGCGACCCACCTCATACGGCACTTTCATTGCCGTCAGCTGCTGCTCGGTTTTCCCGACGGAGCTGATTTCCGGAATGGTGTAGATCCCGGTTGGGATATCTTCAATCAGATGCGCTGAGGCTTCGCCTTTCACCAGCGCCTGGGCGGCAATGCGCCCTTGATCGTAAGCGGCAGAAGCCAGGCTTGGATAGCCGATGACATCGCCAACCGCATAAATGTGCGGGAGGGCGGTCTGGTACATGCTGTTGACCTTCAGCTGGCCGCGGCTGTCAGTCTGCAGACCGATGTTTTCCAGCGCCAGGGTGTCGGTATTGCCGGTGCGGCCGTTGGCGTACAGCAGGCAATCGGCCTTCAGCTTTTTGCCGGACTTCAGGTGCATGATCACGCCGTCATCCACCCCCTCAATTTTCTCATACTCCTCATTGTGACGAATGACCACGCCGCTGTTCCAGAAGTGATAAGAGAGCGAGTCTGACATCTCCTGATCGAGGAAGGCCAGCAGACGATCGCGGGTGTTGATCAGATCGACCTTCACCTCCATGCCGCGGAAGATCGAGGCGTATTCGCAACCGATCACCCCGGCGCCGTAAATGATCACGTGGCGCGGCTCATGCTGCAGGCTGAGAATCGAATCGCTGTCATAGATGCGTGGGTGGTGGAAATCGACATCGGCCGGATGGTAGGGACGTGACCCGCAGGCGATAACGAATTTCTCCGCGGTCACCGTCTCGACCGTGCCGTCATGGCATTCCAGCGCCAGAGTATGTTCATCAACGAAGTGCGCGTTGCCCTGCAGGATTTCACAGTGGTTGCGCTCATAGAATCCCTGGCGCATATGAGTCTGCTGGTTGATGACGCTGTCGGCATGGTTGAGGATGTCGGCGAAAGAAGAGCGAAGAAGGCGGGAGTGGTCGCTGTAGAGGGGGTTTTGGTTAAACTCGATAATACGGCTGACGGCATGGCGGAGGGCTTTCGACGGGATGGTGCCCCAGTGGGTGCAACCGCCGCCGACATTATGGTAGCGCTCAATGACGGCAACGCGTACTCCCTGTTTCACCAGTCCCATGGCGGCGCCTTCGCCGCCAGGACCGGAACCAATCACTATTGCATCATAATCCCAAGAGTGTGACATGGCATTACTCACCTGTTTTATACATAAAATAAACACGATGATAACATTCGCTGCGCTTTAACCCAATTATCGTTGTGCTTTTTTGCGGCATAAAAGCAGAAACGGCTCGTAAACAATCATTCACAATCCAGTGCAAACCGATTAGTTTTAATCTCTGGTATAGTGCCAGCAGGGCTATTGGAAGGATTCATACATCGTGATGGGCGTAAGAGCACAACAAAAAGAAAAAACCCGCCGTTCGCTGGTGGAAGCAGCATTCAGCCAACTTAGCGCTGAGCGGAGTTTCGCCAGCCTGAGCTTGCGCGAAGTGGCGCGGGAAGCTGGGATCGCGCCGACGTCCTTTTATCGTCATTTTCGCGATGTCGATGAGTTAGGCCTGACGATGGTCGATGAGAGCGGACTGATGCTGCGCCAACTGATGCGCCAGGCGCGCCAGAGAATTGCTAAAGGCGGCAGCGTGATCCGTACCTCGGTCTCCACCTTTATGGAGTTTATCGGTAACAACCCGAACGCCTTCCGCTTGCTGTTGCGAGAGCGCTCGGGAACCTCTGCGGCGTTTCGCGCCGCCGTCGCGCGCGAGATCCAGCACTTTATCGCGGAACTCGCCGACTATTTAGAACTCGAAAACCATATGCCGCGCGCCTTCACCGAAGCGCAGGCTGAAGCTATGGTCACCATCGTCTTTAGCGCTGGCGCGGAAGCGCTGGATGTCGGCCCTGAACAGCGCCGGCAGCTGGAAGAACGGTTGGTGCTGCAGCTCAGAATGATCTCGAAAGGCGCGTATTACTGGTATCGCCGTGAACAAGAAAAAATGTCACATCATTCCGAATAACGTGAAGGACGAGCAATGAAACACTCAGTTCAAGATAAAGGTACGCTGCTGCTGGCGCTGATTGCCGGGTTATCCATTAATGGCGCCTTTGCGGCGCTGTTCAGTTCGATAGTTCCGTTTTCCGTCTTCCCGATTTTATCCCTGCTGCTGACGATCTACTGTCTGCATCAGCGCTATCAGAATCGCAGTATGCCCGTTGGGCTTCCGGGCCTGGCCGCCGCCTTTTTTATTCTCGGGGTACTGTTGTACAGCACCGTCGTGCGTGCGGAGTACCCGGATATCGGCTCTAACTTCTTCCCGGCCGTTCTGTCCGTCGCGATGGTCTTCTGGATCGGCTACAAGATGCGTAACCGCAAAAATACGGCAGCCGAGTAAGCCGCCAGTGGTGTAAAAAAAACCGGCAATATGACATTGCCGGTTTTTTTGGGCCTATTTCCGGGTCAGCAGAACGCCGCATTCCATATGATGGGTGTACGGGAACTGGTCGAACAGCGCCAGCCGGGTGACGTTGTGCGTCTGGCTTAACGTCTCCAGATTGCGGCACAGCGTTTCCGGGTTGCACGAAATGTACAGAATGCGCGGATAGGCCTGCACCATTTTTTCCGTTTCGCTGTCCAGTCCGCTGCGCGGCGGATCGACGAAAATGGTCTCGCACTGATAGCTCTGCAGATCGATACCCTGCAGCCGGTTGAACTCCCGCACGCCATTCATCGCCTGAGTAAACTCTTCCGCCGCCATGCGGATAATCTGCACGTTGTCGATATGGTTAGCGGCGATGTTGTACTGCGCCGCAGCCACCGACGGTTTGGCGATTTCGGTGGCCAGCACGCGATCAAAATTACGCGCCAGCGCCAGCGAGAAGTTACCGTTGCCGCAGTACAATTCCAGCAGGTCACCGGTCGCCCCTTTGGTGACATCCAGCGCCCACTCCAGCATCTGAATGTTCATGGCCGCGTTCGGCTGGGTAAAGCTGTTTTCCACCTGACGGTAGATCATCTCTCGCCCGCCAACTGGCAGACGTTCATCTATATAGTCCTGATCGAGCTCGATTTTGGTTTTGGTCGCCCGTCCAATCAGATGCACATTGAGTCCCTGGGCTCGCAGGGCGTCACGCAGCGCCTCCGCTTGCTCACGCCAGGCATCATCCAGCTTTTTATGATACAGCAGCGAAACGACCGCCTGGTTGCTGAGGGTGGTCAGATAGTCAATCTGGAACAGCTTATGGCGCAGCACGGGATTGTTGCGCACGCCCTCCAGCATGGCGGTCATCAACTGATTGATAAGCGCGCTGGCGGCCGGAAAGCTGTCAACGCGAATCCGCGACCGGGTCTGCTGATCGAAAATAATATGGTACAGATCGTCGCCATCGTGCCACAGACGGAACTCGGCGCGCATCCGGTAGTGGCTGACCGGCGAACGAAACACTTCCGGAACCGGCGCGGCAAAAGGCGCCATCATGGTTTGCAAACGGACGACTTTTTCTGCCAGCTGCGCTTCGTATTGTTCGGTAGGAAGGTGTTCGGGGGTCATGATGCATCCTGAATAAAATAAGTACGCGGGGATTGTAGGGAAAGCGCCGGGGATGTCCAGCTTCGAATGTGGCGGGAAATATAATTAGCAGTCTGGACATCTATATGATTCTAATTGTAGCATTCGCCTACCGGTCCTGTGAGTTAAAAGGGAACCCAGTGGAAATCTGGGGCTGACGCGCAGCGGTAAGGAAGGTGAGAAATGAGCGCACTCGGTGCAGACACTGCGGCTAGCCGTGGGAAGTCATTATTTCTTGAAACAGCCTCCAAGCCCGAAGACCTGCCGGAATACGTCGCACTGGGTTTTATCGTCGCGAGCAACTGATAAAACCAGCGGCATCCTTTTTCTGTTTCGGATGCTTTTACAATGATTAAAAAAGCTTCGCTGATGACGGCTTTATCCGTCACGGCATTTTCCGGCTGGGCGCAGGATAGCAATTCAGATACGTTAGTGGTGACAGCAAACCGTTTTCAACAGCCGGTCAATACCGTGCTGGCGCCGACCGACATTGTGACGCGCGATGATATCGACCGCTGGCAGTCCAAAGATTTAAACGATGTCATGCGTCGTCTTCCTGGGGTCGATATTGCCCGCAACGGCGGCATGGGGCAGAGCGCTTCGCTGTATGTTCGGGGGACGGAGGCTCGTCACGTGCTGGTGCTGATCGACGGTGTGCCGATGGCGCGTCCGGGGATCTCCAATGGCGTAGATATCAGTCAGATCCCTATCTCGCTGGTCCAGCGGGTGGAATACATCCGTGGCCCGCGCTCCGCAGTCTACGGCTCCGGAGCGATCGGTGGGGTGGTGAACATTATCACCATGACCGACGCTGAGCGTTCGCAAATTAACGCCGGCGCGGGGACGAACGGCTACCAGTCCTATGACGGCGCCTTTAACAAGCGGTTTGGCGATACGCTGGTTACCGCTGCCGGCGCCTATCAGACCACCAAAGGATTTAACGTTCAGCCAAACTCCTCTTATAGTGGCGACAGCGATCGCGACGGCTACCGCAATAAAATGCTGTGGGGCGGGGTACAGCATCAGTTCGATGACAACTTCTCAGGTTTCTTCCGCGGCTATGGTTATTCCGCCAACGCTGACTATGACCAGGGCAACTGGGGCTACGCAGGCGGAAACGATGAAGATCAGTCTTATACTCAGTCCTGGGATACCGGTCTGCACTACCACTCCGGGATTTACTCCTCTCAGTTGATTGCTAACTATCAGCGCATCAAAGATTACAACTACAGCAGCGACGCTGGCCGCTATGCCGCGGGCACCACCCTGGATGATATGGAACAGCGCTATATCCAGTGGGGAAATAATGTTGTGGTAGGCCATGGGGCAGTGAGCGGCGGCGTTGACTGGAAACAAGAGAAGCTGAAATCCAGCGGAACGACCAGTACCGACGTGTATAAGCGTGACACCACCGGTCTTTATCTGACTGGGCAGCAGCAGATTGATAGCGTGACGCTGGAAGCTTCCGGCCGTGAGGATCATGACGAGCAGTTTGGCTGGCACGGAACCTGGCAGACGGCGGCAGGCTGGGAGTTTATCGACGGTTATCGGACAACGCTCTCGTACGGTACAGGATTCCTCGCCCCCTCCCTTGGGCAGCAGTATGGCGCAGAGCGTTTTGGCATCGCCTCTAACCCGAACCTGAAACCCGAGGAGTCGAAGCAATGGGAAGCGGGCCTCGAAGGGTTAACGGGGCCGCTCGACTGGCGCCTCTCCGCGTATCGCTATGAGATTCAGAACCTCATCGATTACGACAACAACGCCTATTACAACGTCAAGTCTGCGACGATCAAGGGGCTGGAGTGGACGGGGAATGTCACCACCGGGCCGGTGGAGCATCATCTGACGCTGCAGTATGTTGACCCTCGCGATGACGAAACCAACAAGATCCTCTATCGCCGGGCGAAGCAGCAGGTGAAATACGAGCTGAACGGTCAGGTCTACGATCTGGGGTGGGATGTGACGTATCACTACATCGGCAAGCGTTACGATTATGACTACGACAACTCGCGTACCGTCAATATGGGTGGGTTGAGCCTCTGGGATGTCGGTTTATCGTATCCCGTCACCTCACACCTGACAGTTCGTGGTAAAATAGCCAATCTGTTCGATAAAGATTACGAGACAGTTTATGGCTACCAATCTGCAGGACGGGAATACACCTTGTCTGGCAGCTACACCTTCTGATCCACGTCCCACCGTGCTGGTGTTTGATTCCGGCGTCGGTGGGTTGTCGGTTTATAATGAGATTCGGCAGCTGCTGCCGAATCTGCATTACATCTATGCTTTTGATAACGTCGCTTTCCCGTACGGTGAGAAGAGCGAGGAGTTTATCGTTGAGCGCGTTGTGGAAATCGTGACTGCCGTTCAGCAACGCTATCCACTGGCGCTGGCGGTCATC
This sequence comes from Klebsiella sp. X1-16S-Nf21, assembly GCF_002837615.1. NCBI lineage: Bacteria > Pseudomonadati > Pseudomonadota > Gammaproteobacteria > Enterobacterales > Enterobacteriaceae > Klebsiella > Klebsiella sp. X1-16S-Nf21. The sequence goes on along the minus strand of NZ_PJDK01000010.1, from coordinate 1,033 downwards.
GCCTGTAACACCGCCAGTACCGTCTCACTGCCTGCCCTGCGTGAAAAGTTCGCTTTCCCCGTCGTTGGCGTGGTGCCGGCGATCAAGCCCGCCGCCCGCTTAACGGCGAACGGTATTGTTGGCCTGCTGGCGACGCGCGGTACCGTTAAGCGTCCTTATACCCGTGAGCTGATTGACCGCTTTGCCAATGAATGTCGGATTGAGATGCTGGGGTCGGCGGAGCTGGTGGAGCTGGCGGAAGCGAAGCTGCATGGCGAGCCTGTGCCGTTAGAAGAGCTGCGCCGTATCCTGCGCCCGTGGCTGCGGATGCAGGAGCCGCCGGATACGGTGGTGCTGGGCTGCACCCACTTTCCTCTTTTACAGGAGGAGCTGCAGCGCGTTCTGCCGGAGGGCACGCGGCTTATCGATTCTGGCGCGGCGATTGCCCGCCGCACCGCCTGGCTGTTAGAGCATGAAGCGCCGGATGCGAAGTCCAGTGACGAGAATAAAGCATTCTGCATGGCGCTGACGGCAGAAACAGAACAACTTTTACCCGTTCTGCATCGCTATGGTTTCCCAACGCTGGAAAAATTACCGCTTTAAGGGCGTTTTGCACAAAAAAGAGACGGTTGAATAATTTTTTGAAAACAGGGCTTGTCAACGTCTCAGAACTCCCTATAATGCGCCTCCACTGACACGGAACAACGGCAAGCAAGCCGCCGGGTCAACAGGGTTTCGGCGATGAAGTTCAGCGCTGAAAACCGACAGAGAAAAGCAAAATAAGCGCTTGACTCTGCATGAGGAAAACGTATTATACGGGACCTCGCAACGGTGAGCTGAAAGCCGCGTTGCAACTGCTCTTTAACAATTTATCAGACAATCTGTGTGGGCACTCAAAGTGACATGGATTCTTAACGTCCTCGGACGAAAAATGAATACCAAGTCTCTGAGTGAACATACGTAATTCATTACGAAGTTTAATTCACGAGCATCAAACTTAAATTGAAGAGTTTGATCATGGCTCAGATTGAACGCTGGCGGCAGGCCTAACACA